>JBJTHX010000256.1:0-3791 GCA_046094745.1 Planctomycetia bacterium | reverse complement strand
GGGGGCGGGCGTGGTGCGAATCGCCGTCGACAGCAAGGCCGACGCCGCGGCCCTGCCGGCCATCCGCGCGGGCACGCCGGCCAACCTCGTCATCGACCTGCAGGAGAACTACCGGCTGGCCGCCGACGTGGCCCCGCACGTCGACAAGCTCCGCTACAACCCCGGCCACCTGTATCACCACGAGCCGACCAAGCCCTGGCAGGACAAGGTGCAGTTCATCGCCGACGTCGCCGCCGCCAACGACTGCGGCCTGCGCGTGGGCGTCAACTGCGGGAGCGTCGACCCCGCCAAGAAGGAGCAGTTCGCCGCCGACGACTCGCTGGGGCCGATGCTCGCCAGCGCCCTCGAGCACTGCGAGCTGCTCGATGCGATCGGCTTCACCCGGTACTGCGTGTCGCTCAAGGACTCCGACCCGCGGAAGGTGATCGACGTGAACCGGCGGTTCGCGGAGGCCCGGCCCGACGTGCCGCTGCACCTCGGCGTGACCGAGGCCGGCATGCCGCCCGACGGCATCATCAAGACGCGGATCGCCTTCGAGCAGCTGATCAGCCGCGGCATCGGCGACACCGTCCGCGTCTCGCTCACCGTGCCGAACGCCGACAAGCCGGAGGAGATCGCGGCGGCGAACGCGATCCTCGCCGACATCGCCGCCGGCCGGGTGCGGAGCGTGGTCGACTACGGGCTCGCGTCGCTCAACATCATCTCCTGCCCGAGCTGCTCGCGGGTGGAGAACGAGGCGTTCATCGACCTCGCGAAGCAGGTCAAGGAGATGACGGGCTACGCCCGGGAGCACGCGATCACGATCGCCGTGATGGGCTGCCGCGTGAACGGGCCCGGCGAGACCGATGACGCCGACCTCGGGCTGTGGTGCGGCCCGACGCACGTGAACCTCAAGAAGCGGAGCGCCGAACTGGGCGCTTTCCCCTACGACGAGATCCTGCCGCGGCTGCGGCACGAACTCGACCGACTGATCGCGGAGCGGGCCTGATGCACCGCCTGCCGATCGTCGACGCCGCGGGGGAAGCCTGCGGCGCAGGGCCGGCCCTGATGCCGGCAATGCGGCCGGTCGATCCGGCCACGTGCCGCGGCTGCCCCAAGAACCTCGTCGACAGCGAGCGGATGCTGGGCCTGCTGCGGGAGGATGGCTGGCAGCTCGTCGGCGAGCCGGCCGGCGCGGACCTCGTGGTCGTCAACACCTGCGCCTTCATCGACGCCTCGCGGCAGGAGTCCTACGGGGCGATTAGCGAGATGCTCGACCTCAAGCGGGCCGGCGGCACGCGGGGCGTGATCGTGGCCGGCTGCCTGGCGGAGCGGCAGAAGGAGTCGCTGCTCGACGAGCTGCCGGGCGTGGACGCGGTGATCGGCGTCTTCTCGCGGGACGAGATCGCCCGGGCGGCCGAGCGGCTCGTGGGCGGGCTGGCCGACCAGCGGAGCGTGTTTCGCCCCGCCCCGGCCCGGGCCCTCGCCGACACCGGGCGGATGCGGGTCACGCCGCGGCACATGGCCTACCTCAAGATCTCCGAGGGCTGCGACCGCACCTGCACGTTCTGTGCGATCCCGCGGATGCGCGGCAAGCACGCCACCAAGCCGATCGAGGAGGTCGTCCGTGAGGCCCGCGAACTGGCCGCCGACGGCGTCCGGGAACTCGTGATCGTCGCCCAGGACACGACCTACTACGGAATGGACCTGTACGGCGAGCCGCGGCTGGTCGAACTGCTCGAGGAACTGGAGCGGATCGACGGGATCGAGTGGATCCGGCTCATGTACCTGTATCCCATTCACTTCACCGACCGGCTCGTCGAGAAGATCGCCACGAGCCCGCGGATCCTCCCGTATCTCGACCTGCCGCTCCAGCACGCGAGCGACCCGGTGCTCAAGCGGATGCAGCGGCGGGTGAACCGGGCCGCCACGGAGGAGTTGCTGGCAAAACTGCGGGAGCGGATCCCGGACCTCGTGCTGCGGACGACGTTCATCACGGGGTTCCCGGGCGAGACCCGGGAGCAGTTCGCGGAGATGGTGGAGTTCATCCGCCGCTGGCGGTTCGAGCGACTGGGCGTGTTCACCTACTCACTCGAGCCCGACACCCCCGCCGCCCGGCTCGACGGCCATCTTCCCGATGAGGAGAAGGAGGCGCGGCGGGGCGAGTTGATGCGGGTGCAGCAGGTCATCGCCCACGACCACGCCCGGCGGCAGGTGGGCCGGATCCTCGACGTGATCATCGACCGGCAGAGCGACGAGCGGGAGGACGTGTGGATCGGCCGCTCCCGCGGCGACGCGCCGGACATCGATTGCCTGGTCTACGTGACGGCTCCGGGGTCGTCGGCCGCCAGGCCGCTCACCGGCCGAATCATCCCCGTCGAGATCGTGGCCGCCGCCGGCTACGACCTCGCAGGGGTGCACGCGACATGACCGGCCCCGCGCTCGACCGCATCTGGACCGTGCCGCACCTGCTCTCGGCTGCACGGCTGCTCCTGGCGATGGTGCTGTTCGTCGCCATCGAGCGCGGCTTGTGGCCCGCCGCATTGTGGCTGTTTCTCGTCGCCGCCTCGACCGACTGGGTGGACGGCTGGTGGGCCCGGCGGTTCGGCCAGGTGAGCCGGCTGGGCCGGATCTTCGACCCGCTGGTCGACAAGGTGATCGTGTGCGGGGCCTCCGTGCTGCTGGCCGACCGGGTCGGCTCCGCGATCCTGCCCTGGATGGCGGTCGTGGTCGTCGTCCGCGAACTGATCGTCACGGCCGTGCGTGCCGAGATGGAGCGATCGGGCCGCGACTTCTCCGCGGCCCTGTCCGGCAAACTGAAGATGGCGCTCCAGTGTGCGGCGATCGCGCTCGAACTGGCCAAGCGGGCCTGGCCCGACCTGGCCGTCGGCGGCACCGCCCTCGGGCCGCTGGCGACCTGGGTCGCCTGGGCCGCGGTCGTCGCCACGATCTGGTCGGGCCTCGAGTACCTCCTGGCCGCCCGCGTCCTCCTCACCGCCGCCGGCCCGTCGCGGCGCGACTCCTGATCCGGCCGGCGGTGCCCCGCGCGATGCAGACCGAACTCGCCGACCTGCCGCTGCCCGAGGAGCCCGCGACCCTGCCGCTCTCCACGCCGCTCGTCGCGGTGGCGATCATCGCGAGCCTCGCGGTGCTGGCGTGGATCGTCGCCCGCCGCCGGACCGGGGAGCCGGTCGTGCCAATGCGGCCGCACGCGGCCGTGCCCTGGGGCGGGATCGATGTCCTGCAGGTGCTCTTCATCCACCTCGCCGTCGCCTTCGCCGGCGTCGTCGGGCTCACCAGCGACGCGCCGCTGGTGAACCGCCTGGCGATCGGCGGGCTGGCGACGGTCGTCGGCACGATCTTCTCGCTGGCCTACCTCATCGCCCGCGGGGCGTCGCTGGGCGACCTCGGCCTCGGCGACCCGCGGCCGCGTGACGACCTGCGGCTGGCGTTGGGCGGCCTCGCGCTCGTCGTGGCGCCCGTGCTCGCCTTCGCGGCCGTGGTGAACCTGATCGTGCCCTACCGCCACCCGCTGGTGGACCTCCTGCTCGCGCAACGCGACGCCACGGCGATCGGGCTGGCTGCGTTCTCGGCGGTGGTGACGGCGCCCGTCGCGGAGGAACTGTTCTTCCGGCGCGTGCTCCAGGGCTGGCTCGAGAAGCGGCTGCCGGGAGACGGCGGGGGGCAGGCCGTGGGGCTGGCGGCGGCCGGCTTTGCATTGGCCCATGCCGGCCAGGGACTCGCCTTCCTGCCGCTCTTTCCCCTGGCCCTCGTGCTCGGCCACCTCGCCTGCCGCACCGGCTCCATCATCC
>JBJTHX010000255.1:0-7508 GCA_046094745.1 Planctomycetia bacterium | reverse complement strand
CCCTACACCATCGAGCCTGCCTTTCCGAAGGCCGGCCTGCGGCATGTGATTTACGTCTGCCCGCAGCCGCAGAGCGACCGGCTGCTGTTCGTGTCCGAGTCCTTCGGCACGCTGCCTTCGAAGGTGCGGCGGATTCCCGACCGGCCCGACGCGACGGCCGACGACATCGAGACGCTCCTCGACGACACGACGGCCACCTACGTGAACGTGGTCCACTACTCGATCGCGTTCCATCCGCGGTTCGCCGAGACCGGCCTGCTCTACATCGGCTGCAACAGCGGCCCCCGCAAGGACGCGGCCACCGAGGAGGAGAAGAAGGGGCCGCGGCGGACCCGCGTGCTCCGCTACCGCATGGACCCCGCCCCGCCCTGGCGGCTCGATCCGCAGTCGGAGACCGAGATCATTTCGTGGGTCTCCGACGGCCACAACGGCGGCGCGGTCGCCTTCGGCAACGACGGCCTGCTCTACGTGACCAGCGGCGACGGCTCGATGGACTCCGACGGCTGGCTCACCGGCCAGGACCTCACCCGCCTCAACGCCAAGGTGCTGCGGATCGACGTCGACCATCCCGATCCGGGCCGCGAGTATTCCGTTCCTAAGGACAACCCGTTCGTGGGCCGGGAGGGCATCCGGCCCGAGACCTGGGCCTACGGGCTGCGGAACCCGTGGCGGCTCGACATCGACCGCGAGACCGGCGACGTGTGGGTGGGCAACAACGGCCAGGACATCACCGAGCAGGTCTATCTCGTCGAGCGCGGGGCCAACTACGGCTGGAGCGCCCACGAGGGCAGCCGGCCGTTCGTGCCCGCGCGGCAGGCCGGCCCGAGCCCGTCCAGCCCGCCGACCTGCGAGCACGACCACTCCGAGGCCCGCTCGCTCACCGGCGGCATCGTCTGCCGCGACATGCAGGTCGCCGACCTCGAGGGGGAATACGTCTACGGCGACCACGTCACCGGCCGCATCTGGTCGGTGCCGCACGACGACGCCGACGCCTCGAAGCCGCGGCTCCTCGCCGACACGCGGCTGATGATCACGTCGTTCGCCCGCAACCATGCCGGCGACCTGCTCGTGACCGACTTCTACGTCGGCGCCGAGGGGGGCATCTACCGAGTCGTGCCGCGTCCGCCGCAGGAGGCGACCGCCGGCTTCCCGCGGCGGCTGAGCGAGACGGGCCTGTTCGCGTCGGTGCCGCGGCACGAGATGGCGGCGGGCGCGATCCCCTACGACGTCAACGCGCCGCAGTGGGCCGACGGCGCCGAGGGCGTGCGGTTCTTCGTGCTGCCGGAGCGGATGATGCAGCGGCAGCCGCAGGGGCATGTCGCCGACGTGCCGGCCCGGATCCGCGTCGAGTCCTACCAGGGCTGGAAACTCCCCGACGCGAGCGTCGTCGTCCAGTCGCTGGCCTTCCCGGGCAAGCCCGGTGATCCGGCCTCGCGGAAGTGGATCGAGACGCGAGTCCTGCTCCAGAACGAGGGCGACTGGGCCGGCTACACCTACCGCTGGCGCGACGACCAGCAGGACGCCGATCTCGTGGCCGCCGAGGGGGCCGAGGCCGACATCACCCTGGCCGCCGGGGGAACCCAGCGCTGGCGGTTCCCGTCGCGGGCGGAGTGCATGGTCTGTCACAGCCAGGCGGCCAACATGCTGCTCGGCCTCTCCACGGTGCAGTTCAATCGCGACTTCGACTACCACGCCGCGCTCGGCGGCTCGGCGACGACCGACAGCCAGCTCCGCACGCTCGAGCACATCGGCCTCCTGGAGATGGACGTCGATTCGCAGGCCCGCGGCCAGATCGCCGGGCTCGTGCAGCGGGAGGTCCGGGCCGAACTGCCCGCACCGCCGACGGAGGCCCCGGAGGAGGATCGCAAGCGGTTCGAGAAGGCGTTCGCCGACGCCACGGAGGCGCTCGGCAAGTCGTGCACCGAGTCGGCAACGCGGAAGGCCGCCGGCGAAACGCCGGCCCCGCGGTCGGCGATGCTCTTCGTGCCGCCTTCCGCGATGCCGCGGCTCGTGGACCCACGGAACGAGGCCGCGGATCTGGGGACGCGGGTGCGGTCGTATCTCCACGCCAACTGCTCGTGCTGCCACATCGGCGCCGGCGGCGGCAACTCGCGGATCATGTTCGACTTCAGCACGCCCCCGCCCGACACGCGGGCGATCGACGAGAAGCCGGTGCACGCCACGTTCGACCTCACAGACGCCCGGATCGTCGCCTCCGGCGCCCCGGAGCGGTCGATCCTCCACTACCGCCTGTCGCGGCGCGGGCAGGCCCAGATGCCGCCCTTGGGCTCGGCCGTCGTCGACGAGGCCGCGGTCGACCTCGTGCGGCGCTGGATCGAGTCGCTGCCGGCCCCGCCGCCGTGATGCCTTCGGTCAGAAGCACTTCTTGATCACGTCCTCGAGCACGGCGAGCGTGACGTAGTTCCGCAGGGCATACCCGCAGACCGCGAGGTTCTCCTTCGAGAAGTCGAGATTCTTGCCGCCGGTCGGATGGACGTCGCCCTTGCCGAGCAGCGTGCCGTCCCAGGCCGTTCCCGGCTGCCGCTCGAGGATCGCCGCATGGAAGTCGACCAGCGGGATCTTCTTCGCGGCCGCCAACTCCCGCACCGCGGTGTTGAAGAGCGCCACGCGGTCGTCATTGCCGAGAATCGGCGGAATCGTCGATACCACCGGCACGCAGCCCGCCTCCAGGCAGGCATCCACGATGCCCTCGAGATGCTTGCGGTAGTCGACGGGGGCCACGCCCCTTCTGACATCGTTGGTGCCGTACATGATCACGGCGATTTCCGGCTGCTCGGCGGCGAGCACCTTGCCGATCACGTCGAGCCCCTGCTTGGCGACCCAGCCCGAGTAGTTGCCATGCTCGGGGCCCTTGCGGTCGTTGAGGGCCTTGCCGTCGATCCGCCACGCCACGGCGTCGAAGCCGACGGGCTTCTCCCAGGCCATCGGGGCCAGGAAGGCCTTCGTGTAGGTGATCGAGTCGCCGATCTGGCTCACGCTGCCCTGCGTGCCCTTGCCCTTTGCATGCACGGCCTTCATCGGGGCCGCCCAATCGCCGGCGGCCGGCTTGCCTGCCTTGGCCGTGGCCGGCGGCGCCGCGCTGGCGGCGGCCAGGCAGAGGCCGACGATCGCGGCGCACGCGACGCCCAGCCGAAGTCCCTCGATCCCCAGCGTCGTCGTGCGGATGCGCATGATCGTCCTTTCAGAGTGAATTGATGATTTCCGGCCGGGCCACGTCGTCAAGATGCGGGCCGATGAATCGGCATGTCACGCCCGGCCAGAAGAGCGTATCTGGAACTGGAGCGGCGTGCCAGCCTGCCAGGATAGGCGCCGGCTACACGGGTCAGGGGCCGGTTCGTACGGGAGGCGGCAGGGGCGGCAGCTTCGCGCTGTAATGCACGGCGCGGTGCCGGGAGTCGTCGTAGGCGAAGTGCAGCCACTGCCCGTCGGCGCTGACGAAGCCGTCGGGATAATTCAGGGAGGGTTCCATGACCCCCTCGGGGCGGTCGGGGTCGGGTCCCGGCCGTTCCACGAGCACGCGTTGATACGGCCAGTTTTTGCCGCCGTCGAAGCTGATCCAGAGGGCAAGCGGCATGCGCTGCCGCGGATCGGGGTTGTGGAGCAGCGCGACCGCGTCGCTGCCGAGGGAAAACAGGCTGGCCTTGCTGCCGGGATTGGGGATGTCGGTGACCGACGCGAACTCGGGCCAGGTGCGTCCACCATCCGTGGAGACGGCCTTGAAGAGGACGCCGCCGAGTCCGTCGGCCCGGATGAGCATCAGGATCGACCCGTCGGCCCGCTCGCAGATCGTCGGTTCGGCCCAGCCGAAATACCGGTCGTCGGGCGTGAGGCGGACGTCGCCATGCTCGGTCCAGGTCGAGCCACCGTCGGCGCTGATCAGCACGCCAGTGCGCGGATTGGTGAAGCCGCGGTCGAGCGGCGGCTTGTCCTTGTCGGAAGCGGGGCCGACGTAATGCTGGAAGGGCATGATGATGCGTCCGTCCCTGGCCACGATCGCGGGCCGGATGAAGGTGCGTTCCGCGAGCCGGCCAGGCAGGGCGACCGGCTTGCTCCAGGTCTTGAAGGAGTCGTCGCTGGTCAGATACCAGGACCGCCAGTCGTTGGCCCAGTGTTTGGAATGGGTGCCGAAGAACAGCGTCGACCTGCCTCCATGGACGAGCAGTTCCGTGGGCCCTTGGCCGATGGTGTCGCCCGCGCGGGGGAAGCCGACGTCGAAGGCCGCCAGTGGCGTCCAGGTCTTGCCTTCGTCGACGCTGCGGGTGACCGCCGTGGAGTTCTCGGGCGCGGGCTCCGTGTCGCCACCGGCGAGCAGAAACAAGATCCACGAGCCGTCGGGCAGGCGACGCAGGGTGGTGTCGCAGACCATGCGATTCGGCGACTTGCCCTCATAGGGGATGCTGGTGCGGTCCTGCTTGGCGTCCTCGAGCGCCTGGGCCGTCCAGCGCGGGTCGGGGCGGATCGTCCGCGACGAGAGTTCGGGATGCGGCGTCTCGCGCGCCTTGTCCACGAGCCGACGCGTGATCTTGCCCTGCCCGGCGACATCGGCCTCCGTGAACGTGGTCAGGATGATCTCGGCGTCGGTGTGGCGGTTCCAGTCGTAGAGGACGTGGATCGTGCCGTCGGGCGCCTGGAAGCCGTCCGGATAGGAGACCGACGCCCGGTCGTCGAGCAGCAGGCCCGACCCCCAGGTCCTGCCGTCGTCCTCGGAGAGGAAGGCCGTGAGGCTCGAGCGGCGCGGCAGACGGACGTCGACCGGGCCGTTCTTCACCAGCAGCAACTTGCCCGAGGCGAGGCGGCGGATGAAGAATCGCGCGCTGACGTTCTTGATGGACGAGGGCACGGCCGCCGACCACGTCGCCCCTCTGTCGCGAGAGGTGCTTTCGCTGATGCCTTCCATGGTGCGGGCGAGCATCCACAGCGAGCCGTCTTTCCGCTCGACGATCATGTGCTCGTCGAAGTCCGTGCCGGGGAAGGCCACGCCGCCGCGGCGGGTCCAGGTCTTGCCCTGGTCGGACGACGCGTAGACGTTGGCCATGCGGATCGCGTCGAGGTCGCGGTGGTGGTTGCGGAAGGTCTCGACGCCGACGAAATCCTTGTTCCAAGGGTGGATGCGGTCACGGGTCCAGAGCGACACCGGCAGCAGCCAGTCGCCGTTGGCGAGCACCGTGGGCTTGTTGAGCGTGCAGCCGTCCGCGAACCGCACGGGACTCGACCACGTGGGGTTGGCTGCGTCGGGATCGTCGCAGCGCGTGTACCAGTCGCCGGCCCGCCCGTCGAAGTAGCCCAGGCTCTGGTCGAAGAAGCACCACAGGCGACCCAGCGGGTCCGTCCAGAGGCATCCCGTCAGCGTGCGCCGGTTGGGCTTGCCGGGCAGGTCGGTCGGATCGATGACCAGCCGGGGCGCGGACCACGTCTTGCCGCCGCCGTCCGACGACGCCAGCATCAGGAAGCCGTTGGGGCTGTCGCCGTTGCCGATCCAGGCGGCCCACAGACGTCCCCGGGGCGTGCGCTCGATGCTGGCGACCATGTTGCCCGGCCGGTTGGCGGCGGCGTATTCCGGCCCCGGATGCGTGTTGAGGGCCGGCGGCTCGAGCGACAGGTCGAGCGTGGCCTGATCGAGATCCGCCCGCGCCTCCCAGGGCATGCAGGTGAGCAGGATCGTCGCCAGCAGTGGGATCGCCTTGTTCATGGTCATGCGTGTCGTCCTCGTGCGGGTCGATGCGATCGTGCCGCCGAGCCTGTCGAAAGGATAGCCGGACTCATGGACATGCACGAGTGTGCCAGAGTCGGTGGCCGACCCGCAGGATCAGTGGCGCACACCTCCAGGTGTGCGAATACGGGTCGTGGAGCCATGGAGCCCATTCGCATGCCTGGAGGCATGCGCCACGGGATCAGTGGCGTACGCCTCCAGGCGTGCGCATGCGGTCCGCGGAACGGCTGGTCGCGGCGGTTTGCGGGTAGGAGCGGTTTGCGATATGGTGCCCCGTCATGTGCTGCCGCATCGGCTGCCCTCCTGGAGACCCGTGATGATCACCCCGCGTTGGATGCGTCGGTGGGCGCTCGTGATCGTGTGCCTGGCCTGCCCGCTGCCGGCCGAGGCGGAGCCGCCCGTCCGCGGCGAGGCCGATGCGGTGATGGTCGACGAGGCCCCGAAGCTCGACGGCACGCTCGACGACCCCCTGTGGCAGAAGTGCCCGCCGCTCGTGCTCGGCGCCTGCGACAAGGACCAGCCGCTCGAGCCGGCCACGGAGGCGCGGGTGCTCTTCGGCCCGAAGGCGGTCTACGTGGGCGTGTCGTGCGCGGAGCCCGACACGGCCGGCCTGTCGGCCAAGGTCCGCGACCGTGACGGTGAGGTGTGGGCCGACGACGCCGTCGAGATCCACATCTCCGGCGACCCGCGGCTCGGCGACTACCAGTTCATCCTCAACCCGGCGGGGGCGCTCTACGACGCCCGCGACAAGGAGGCCGCGTGGAACTCGTCGGCCGAGGCGGCGGCCGCGGTCGTGGACGGCAAGCGGTGGACGGCCACGCTCGCGATCCCGCTGGCGGAGGTGGGGGCCTACGTCGGCGAAAACCAGCCGTGGGTGCTCAACATCTGCCGCTCGCGGCCGCGCGGGGGCCTGTGGTCGTGGTCGGTGCTCGGCGAATGCGACTTCCACCGCACGGCCGACTTCGGCCGGATCACGGGCGTCCGCGTGCCCCGGCGGGTGGACGGCGTCACCCGGGAGGCCGACCCGCTGCCGCCCCCGCCGAAGGCCGGCCGTGGCACGCAGCAGGGCTCGGTGACGGTCTACGAACGGTTCGGCGACGTCGAGGTGACGGCCACGAAGGGGCAGTTTCCGCTCGCGGTCCGCGACTCGACCGACCTCAAGATCGCCTTCCTGGCCGCGGGCCGCGGCGGGGCCGGCGAGGCGGCGATCAACCTCTTCGACACCATGGCCCGCGACAACACCACCTCCTGGGCGCCGCGGCTGCTCGCGGGCGAGCGGCCGCTGCCGGTCGTCTACCGCTGCGACCGCTTCCGCTACAACGGCTCGTCGCAGAACGTGGCGGCGAAGACGCTCTACTCCGGCATCGCGTTCATCGGCCCGGCCAACGGCGCGCTCGCGCTTCGCGACTTCGTCGTCTACCGCGGCGACGACCGCGACCCGCCGCCGCGGCCCGCGGGCCTGAAGGCCGTCGCCGACCCCGGCGGGGCCGCGCTCGCCTGGGACCGGGTGAGCGACAACACCGGCATCGCCGCCTACTGCATCGCGCGGGGCAGCGCCGACGGCGTGTTCGCGAAGGTGGCCCAGACGTCCGAGCCGGCGTATCGCGACGCGACGGCCGGCCCGGGCCGCTGGTCCTATCGCGTGGCCGCCGTTGACTTCGAGGACAACGTCGGCCGCTGGTCCGATCCGGTGCCGGTGGAGGTGGCGGCCCCGGCCGTGGCGGCCGCCCCGAGGCCGGAGCGGCAGGACCGCGAGGCGTATGCCGAGCGGGTCCGC
>JBJTHX010000254.1:0-6623 GCA_046094745.1 Planctomycetia bacterium | reverse complement strand
CCGGCCCAGGTCTGCTTTCCCGATGCTCAGCCTCCAGTCACCGTCGTCAACCCGCGGCGGTCGAGCAGGTCGAGCACGAGCCGAAAGTGCGCGAGTTCCTCGTTCACGATCTCCGTCATCTCCCGCGCCAGTTCGACGTGGTCGACGTAGGAGAAGAGCAGGTTCATCGCCACGCCCGCCGCCTTCTTCTCGCAGTGGGCGTGGTCGATCAGGATCTCGTCGAGGCCGCTCTCGACCTGGGCGAGCCAGCGGGCCGACGACGGTGACTGGAGGCTGAGCATCGGGAAAGCAGACCTGGGCCGGGGCGGCAGTTGTCCCTGCCGTGCCCGCGCTGCCATCATACCGGGCGGGTGCCGCATCCCGCGGCCGGACCGTCGCAGCCTCGTGAACCACGGTGGCACATGATCGCCTTCGACCGTCCCGCCGGCACGGCACGGACCCAGGAGCGAAACGTGCGCGGCGGCCCGCTCGCCGCCTGCTCCCGCGAGCCGCTCACCGGATTCTTCCGCGACGGCTGCTGTCGCACCGCGGCCGAGGACGTGGGCATGCACACGGTGTGTGCCGTGATGACGAAGGACTTCCTCGAGTTCACCGTCCAGGCGGGCAACGACCTCGTCACGCCGCAGCCGCAGTGGGGTTTCCCGGGGCTCGTGGCCGGGGACCGGTGGTGCCTGTGCGCCGGCCGCTGGCTGGAGGCGGCGAAGGCCGGCCACGCACCGCCCGTCGTGCTCGAGGCGACGCACGAGAAGACGCTGGAGATCGTGCCGCTCGACCTGCTCGAGAAGCACGCCGTCACCCTGGCATGACGGCGGCGCTCGCGCTGGTGATCGGCCTGGTGGCCCTGCTCTACGCCTCCGTGGGCCACGCCGGCGCCACGGGTTACGCGGCCGTGATGGCCCTGGCCGGCCTCGAGCCCGGGGTGATCCGGCCGACGGCGCTGGCGCTCAACGTCTTCGTCGCCGCGATCGGCACGTTCCAGTTCGCGCGGGCCGGCCACTTCCGCCGCGACCTGTTCCTGCCGCTGGCGGCGGCCAGCGTGCCCTGCGCGGCCGTGGGCGGCGCCGTCCGGCTCGCGCCGGCCGCCTTCGAGACGCTGCTCGGCATCGTGCTGCTGCTCTCCGCCGGGCGGATCGGGATCGAGGCGGCGCAACGCCCCGCGGAGCGACCCGCCGCCGGCGATGGGCTACCGGCCCGCCCGCCGCGGCCCGCGCTCCTCGGCCTGCTGGGCGCGGGCATCGGCCTGCTCTCCGGACTGACCGGCGTCGGGGGCGGCGTGTTCCTCACGCCGGTGCTGCTCGCGATCCAGGCCGCGCCGGTGAAGCAGGTGGCGGCCGTGACCGCGCCCTTCATCCTCGTCAACTCGCTCGCCGGTCTCGCGGGCGGCATGCTCGCGGGAGGCAGCCTGCCGCCGGTGAGCCTGCCCACGCTCGGCGCGGCGGTGGCGGGCGGGACGATCGGCGCGCACCTGGGCGCGGTGCGGCTGCCGGTGGCCGCCCTGCGGCTGTTGATGGCGGCCGTGCTGGTGGTAGCCGCCGCGAAACTTCTTGGCGGCCCGCTCGGCTGGTGGTGACCGCGCGGCGGCTCAGTGGGCCGTGGCCTTCGAGAACAGGTTGAGCACGACGACGCCCGCGACGATCAGGCCCATCCCGACGATCGCCGCGGCGTCGAGTTTCTGGTCCAGGAAGAGCCAGCCGATCGCCGCCACGAGCGTCACGCCCGCGCCCGACCAGACCGCGTAGGCCACGCCCACGGGAATCGTGTCGAGCGTCCGCGAGAGGAAGAAGAACGCCAGGCCGTAGCCCGCGATGACCGCCAGGCTCGGCAGGGGCTTCGTGAACCCGTGCGATGCCTTGAGGAACGTCGTGCCCACGACCTCGGCCACGATCGCGATCGCCAGATAGATCCAGTGCACGCCCATCCGCCGTCTCCGTGTCAGGGGGCCAGCCGCCCGGCTGCGAAGCGGGAGGCCGGGACAGTGTAGTCTGAAGTCCTTCGGTCCGCCGTCGCCCCGCCAGGAATGCCCGTGCCCACTCCCGACTCTCCATCCGCGTTGCGTCCGCTCGACGACATTCTCGCCCATGCCAGCGACGAGACGCGGGCCACGCTCCGCGTCCTCGGCGAACTCCTCGGCAACGCGCCCGCCGCGGCCGTGTCGCCCGTGCAGTTCGCCACGCGGCACCTGGGCATCGACGGCCTGCAGGTGGCGAGCACGAAGTTCACCGGTCCGGCGACGTCGCTGGCGCTGCTCGGCAACCTGCTGCGGCAGGAGATGGAGCGGCACGGCGCGGCGGTGCTGGTCGGCTCGCCGGGCGACGGCCTGCCCCCGACCTGGTCGCAGTTCGACATCGGGCCGGGCGCGGCGGTGGCGGTGCCGGGCCGGCTGGTCGCCTTCTTTCCGGGCGGCACGCTCGCGGCGGAACCGCTGTGCGTGGCGATCGACGACCGCCACTGGCAGCGGGAGTTCGCCATCTTGTCGGCCACGACCGCCAAGCCGGCGGCGGAGCGGGTGCTGGCGGCGTTTCGGGACCGGCTGAAGACGGCGGAGAACCCGCTTCGCGGCCGGGTGCTGGAGGCGAGTGTCAACGACGGCTGCGTGAGGATCACCGTCAGCCCGACGCCGGCTGCCGGCCGGGAAGGCCTCGTGCTGCCGGCGGAACTGTGGGCCGAGATCGACGTCTTCCTGGCCGCCGCCACGACCCGCCGGGAGACGCTGCGGCGGCTCGGGCTGGGGACCAACCGCGGGATGCTCGTGGCCGGGCCGCCGGGCGTGGGCAAGACGCATCTCGTCCGCGTGATCGCGGCGGCGCTGGCGGGCAGTTACACCACGATCCTCGCCGATGCCAACTCGATGCGGCACACGCTGGCCGACCTGTACGCCGAAAGCGACACGTTCGGCCCCACGCTCGTGGTGCTCGACGACATCGACCTCGTCCTCGGCCACCGCGACGGTGGCGCCAACGACGGGCCGCTGGCCGACTTCCTGGCAGCGCTCGACGGCGTCCGGCAGCGGGGCGACATCCTCACGATCGCCACGACCAACGACCCGAAGTCGCTCGATCCGGCGGCCCAGCGGACGAGCCGCTTCGACATGATCCTCACGCTGCCCTTGCCCGACGCGGCCACGCGGGCGCGGATCCTGGCCCAGCATCTGGCCCCGCTCGGCCTGCCGCTCGACTGCGCCGCGGTGGCGGAGGCGCTCGACGGGGCGACGGGGGCCGACGTCAAGGAGGTGGTCCGCCGCGCGGTGCTCGAGCACGGGGAATCGTTCACCCAGGATCAGCTCGTCGCGGTGGCGGAGTCCGGCCGCTGGAAGGCGAACGCGAACCGCCGCCGCTACCTGTAGCCGGTGGTCCGCCGGAGACGGGCCAACCTCAGCCGCGCAGGCCCAGGCCGAGCACGTCGCGGCAGTGGCGGATGCTGCGGTCGAGTTCCCCGAGTTGGTAGCGTCGTTCGGCGTCGTCCCGAGCCGCGCCCTCCGGCGGTCGGAAGGGCTCGAGCGGCCGTCCCCTTTTCGCCAGGGCCATGAGGCCCGCGAAATCCTCCGCCCGGGCGTCGGGGTAGGCCTGCCAGAACCGCCGCTCGAAGCAGGGAAACGGCTTCGAGAACCCGGAGATCGTCTCGACGTGGACGACGACTCCCGGGCACCGCTTCTCGAAGAGGTCGAAGAATGCGGCCAGATCCGTGCAGCCTTCCCCCATCGCGGTCCACTGGGCCGTCACGCCCGCGGGCGTCTCCCAGAGCATGGTGTCACGGAGGCTCGTCGTGACCACGTGCGGGGCGAGCCGGTCGAGCGCGGCGATGGGATCCTCGAGGGCCCAGCAGGCGTTGCCCGAGTCGAAGTTCACGCCCACGAACTCCGGCCCCGCCTCCTCCACGAGCCCCACGAGTTCCCGCGACTGCATGTCGCCGGCGTGGTTCTCGACGGCGATCTTCACGCCGGCGTCGAGGGCCCGCGACTTTGCGGCCCGCAGCACGGCCACGGTGTCGGCGATCCGGGCGGCGATGCCGCCGGGTGTGAGCCGGTCGTCGAGGGTGCCGAGGATGACGCGGAACGCGGGCGAGCCCAGGGCGCGGGCCATGCGGATGCCCAGGGCGAGATGTTCCTCCGCCGTGCCCCAGTCCCGCTTGAACGACTTGGACGACGGGCAGATGCTCCACGAGCCGAGCGCCAGCGCCACGCCCCGATCGGCGGCGTAGCGCCGCAGGTCACCGAGCGCCGCGTCGTCGTGCCGGTCCGCGAGGGGGCCGAAGTCGGTGATGAACACCGAGTCGCACCCGAGCGTCACCGCGTGGTCGACGAGCTGGCGGGCGTTCCAGCCCATCGCCCGCACCGCGAAGTTGTCGAACCCGAGCGGAATGCCGCGGCGCCGGACGGCCGGGGCGGCGACCGCGGGGCCCGCCGGTGCGGCGGCCGCGACCGCGGCGGCCGCGCGGAGCAGCCCGCGGCGGGAGATCCCGGTCCGTGGCGGTGGCCGCGCGGGCGGGGCCATTAGAGCCTCGGCTTCGCCGGCGTCACCGGCGGCAGGAAGTTCGGCGCGGCCCGCACCTTCATCCGCCGCACGAAGACCTTGTCGCCGCAGCAGGCGAGCAGGTGGTCGAAGTCCGGCCCGCCGAAGCACAGGTTCGCACACCGGCCGTTGGGCGTCGGCAGGATGCAGGTCACGCGGCCGAGCTGGTCGCAGACCTGGACCCCCATCCGCGTCGCCACCCACAGCCGGCCGTCGCGATCGACCTCGAGGCCGTCGGCCCCGGCGTCGTCGGCGGTGTCGGGCACGTGGAGATGGAAGTAGCGCTGCTTGTTGGCGAGCGTGCCGTCGGGCCGGATCGAAAAACTCCAGACCCAATGGCTACGGGAATCGGCCACGTAGAGCAGCGTCTGGTCGGGCGAGAGGCAGATGCCGTTGGCGAACTTCAGCCCCTCGTCCACGACGCGTGCGCCGCCGTCGGGGCCGAGGAGATGGATCCGGCTCGGCGACTTTCCGTCCCAGCCCGGCTCCGTGACGTAGATCGTGCCCGCCGCCGTCGCGACCAGGTCGTTGCCCCGCCAGCCCCGGACGAGCTCCGTCGCCCGCTGGTCCGCATCCCGCGCGATGATCGCCGTGTCGGCGGCGCTGGCCGCCACGAGCCGCCCGTCGGGGGCGAAGGCCTGGCCGTCGGCCTTGCGGGAGTCTTCGAGCCACACCCCGGCCTTCCAGTCCGGCGTCACGCGGTAGGTCTTGCCGGCGCCGACGTCGTTGAAGAAGAGTTCGCCGCGGGCATTGGCCGCCGGCCCCTCGGTGAACTGGAAGCCCTCGCCGACGAGCCGCCAGTCCTCGCCGGGCAGGAGGATCTCCTGGAGCTGCGGGCTGCCCGCGCCGCGCGGCACCGGATCCGGCCAGCCGCTCCACAGCCATTCCATCGCCGCGGGAAACACCTCCGTGGCGTGCGTGCCGTCGTGCTTGCCGCCGCCCCAGGCGTGACGCACCTCGTAGCCGGCGAACGACAGGGCGCGCTCGAGCGACTGGTTGGCCATCCACCAGTCGCCCGCGTAGATGTCGAGATCGTGGGATCCGTCCTCGAGAAAGATGCGGAGCGGCTTCGGCTCGACCTTGCGGACGAGCGTGGCGTAGGCGTGGCCGCCGCGGAGGCCGACGTAGGTGCCGATCCCGCTGAACACCCGGGAAAATCCGTCGGGCCGCTCCCAGGCGGCCGTGAAGGCGGCGATCGCGCCGCTGGAGGTGCCGCCGATGGAGCGGTCGGCGGCCCGCTTCGAGAGCACGATCCTCCGGCCGTCGGCCGTGGCCTGCGTCTCGACGAACGGCAGCAGCTCGTCGAGCAGGAACCGGGCGTAGTCGGGACCGAGGCCGTCGTACTCGAGGCTGCGGTTGAACCGCTCGAGGGCCCCGTCCCGGGCGGCGGGCACGCGGCCGGGCGCGACGAAGACGCCGATCATGACCGGTATCCGCCGCTCGTGGATCAGCCGGTCGAAGACCCGTGGGGCGTCGAACTGGATGCCGTCCTGGTTGACGTGCACGCAGGCAGGCGTGCGGCCGTCGTACTGTGCCGGCACGTACACGTGCACCTCGCGGACGGTGCCGGGAAAGACGGTGCTCGCGTCGAGGGAGAACTTCAGCACCTCGCCGGCCGGCTGGTGCGGGGCGGGCGGTGCCGCCGCCCGCGGTTCGGGCTTCTCGATGCGGTAGAGGGCCTTCTCCGTCCGCAGGAACAGGCCGCGGCCGACGGCGGCGGGCGTGGCGAAGATGCCCCCGTCGAGGTCGTTGGTGGCGAGCCGTTCGCAGGCCGATCCGGGCGCGATCACGAACGTCCGCCCCTCGCGGTTGCCCACGTAGATCCGGCCGTCCGCGAACAGCGGTGCCGACGATAAGGTTCCCCCCAGCCGTTCGGACCAGCGGTGCCGGCCGGTGCGGGCGTCGAGGCAGGTGGCGATGCCCTTCTCGCTGACCATGTAGAGGTCGTCGTCCACCGCCAGCGGCGAGGGCATGGTGGGCGCGGCCTTCCGCTCCCGCCAGGCGATCTCGGGGGCCGCGGTGCCGTCGCCGAGCCGCAACGCGAGCAGTTCCGGCTGCATGAAGCTCGTGCTCATGAAGAGCAGGCCGTGGGCGAACACGGGCCGCGGCACGATC
>JBJTHX010000253.1:0-12376 GCA_046094745.1 Planctomycetia bacterium | reverse complement strand
GCCCGCATGCCGCCAAAGTGTAGCCGCCCCCTCCGGAGTATGATGCCGGGCATGCGTCGCCCCGCCCGGCTCCTTGCGTTGCTCGCCTGCCTGCTCGCCCCGACCGGTCTCCCGGCCGCGGAGCCGGCCAGGCCGAACGTGCTCTTCATCCTCTGCGACGACTTGCGGCCCGACGCCCTGGGGTGCTACGGCTCGAGGCATGTGAAGACGCCACGGATCGACGCCCTGGCGGCCGGCGGCCTACGCTTCCAAAATGCATTCTGCACCACGTCGCTTTGTTCGCCGAGCCGGGCGAGCATCCTCACCGGCCTCTACGCCCACCGCCATGGCGTCCGCGACAACTTCACCGAACTGCCGGCGGACCTCGACACCTGGCCGGGGCGACTGCGAGCGGAGGGCTACGTCACGGCCTACGTCGGCAAGTGGCACATGGGCGAGGCGAACGATGCGCCGCGGCCCGGTTTCGACTGGTTCGTGAGCCACAAGGGCCAGGGCAGGTATTTCGACACCGAGTGGAATGTCAACGGGTTGCGCCGCGAGACGCCGGCGGGATACTACACCACGGTCGTCACCGACTACGCGCTCGCCTGGCTGCGGGAGCGGCCGGCGGGTCGTCCCTGGGTGCTGTGCGTCGGCCACAAGGCGCCGCACTCCTTCTACCTTCCCGAGGAGCGGCACGCCCACGCCTTCGACCACGTCCGCGTGCCATACCCCGACTCAGCCCTCGACCTTACCGGCAAACCTGACTGGATTCGGGCCCGACTCTCCACCTGGCACGGCATCCACGGGCCGCTCTTCGAGTGGCGAAAGAAGTTTCCTGACGCGCGGCCCGAGGCCGTGCGGGACTTCGAGAACATGGTCCACGCCTACTGGGGCACGGTCCTGAGCGTGGACGAGAGCGTCGGCCGGCTCGTCGACTTCCTACGGGAGCGCGGCACTTTCGAGAACACGGTCGTGATCTTCATGGGCGACAACGGTCTCCTCGAAGGGGAACATGGCATGGTCGACAAGCGGACGATGCACGAGCCGAGCATCCGTATTCCACTCGTGGCCCGTGGACCAGGGCTGCCGCCAGGCCGCGTCGTGGCCGAACAGGTGCTCACCGCGGACGTCGCCCCGAGCCTCCTCGAACTGTGCCGTGTGCCGCCCCTCGAGGGCATCCACGGCAGGTCGTGGGTCCGCCTCGCGAATGGTGGCGATCCGGCATGGCGGCACGCCTGGCTCTACGAATACGACTACGAGAAACAGTTCCCCTACACGCCCAACGTCCGCGGCATCCGCACAGACCGCTGGAAGTTCATCCGCTATCCGCACGGCGACGGCTCGCCCGATCGTCACCTGCCGGAACTCTACGACCTCGCCACCGACGCCGACGAGCGTCGCAACCTCGCCGCTGATCCCGGCCACGCGGCGACGCGGGCGGCACTCGAGCGGGAGTTGGCCGGACTGCTCGAGGCGGCCGGCCGCGGGCCAGGCCACGACCCGATGCCGCTCGACGAGGGCATCAAGAGCGGGTTGCCGGAAGCGAAGATCCGCTGACGGTTCACTCGGCCCGCACGACCACCCGCTCGCGGTCGAACATCGCATCCCGGCTGCCCGTCGCCGGTTCCCGGGTGATGGCGAACATCGTCGGCCCCTGCACGAAGCCCCGCGGCAGGATCGGCACGACCACGTCGCCCGCGGCCGTCACGTCGAACAGACCCCCGGGCACCGGCGTGCCGCGGTCGCCGTCGATGATCCAGACCTGGTAGCGACTCTCGGCCGGGTCGTTGGCCGACAGGCCGCCGATCCGCAGGAAGCCGCGTTGCCGCGAGGGGCTCCAGATGACGTCGCCGGAAGCCGCCCCTTGTTCGACCTCGCCATCGGCCGCCGCGCAGTCGAGCCGCACGGCATCGGAGACGGTGGCCAGCAACTCGTCCCGCTGCACCGTCGGTGTCACCGCGACGACCGGAGCCGGCGCTGCGGGCACTGGCTGTCGCTGCGGCTCGGGCTCCCGGCGGCCCACGAGGACGAGCAGGCCGACGGCCGTCGCCAAGAGCGCCGCCGCCGCCACCCGCAGCGACCGGCCCGAGCGAACCCCGACGGGGCCGCTGCGGTAACGCTGCACGTCGGCCTCGAGCCGCGGCTTCAGGCCCGTGGGCAACGGCTCCGCCGTCCGGCCGGGCGCCACGGCGACCGTCGCGGCGAGCCGATCGAGGCCGTCGACGTCGACAGCGGAGTGGTTGGCGAGCAGGCTGGCGAGTTCTGCCTCCTCGGCCGCGTCGAGTCCGAACACGGCCCGGTCGGCGAGTAGTTCGAGCAGCCGCTCCCGGCCGGGAGCCCCGTGGCTGGTGCTGTTTTGCACGTCGTGTTTCTCCTGCTTCATGGCAGCGGCACCTGCTGCGGGCGGGTGGATTCCTGGACGAGTTCCCGCAGGCGGATCAGCCCACGGCGGGCGTGCGACTTGACCGTGCCCAGCGGCAGCCCCATTCGCGCCGCGATCTCGGCCTGGGTGAGGCCCGCGCCGAGGGCGAGTTCGAGCACCTCCCGCTCCTCTGGCCGCAGGTTGCCGAGCAGCCGACGGACGGCGGCTGCCTCGTCGGAGAGTTCGACGGGGCTGGTCGCCGCGGGCGCGGCCAGAGGACCGAGTTCCTCGAGCCGGGCGGCGGCGGGACGGGAACGGCGGCGGCGGTGCCGGTCGATCAGCCGTCGACGCGCGAGCATCGCGACGAACGTGGTCTCGCTCGATACGGACGGGTCGAACCGGTGCGCGTGTCGCCACACGTCCAGGAACACCTCCTGCACGCCCTCCTCGGCGTCCTCGCGCGTCGGCGACATCCTCAGGGCCAGCGACCAGACCATTCCGCCATACTCCGCGATGCAGGCCTCCATCGCCTCCCGTCGGCCGGCAGCCACGGCGGCAAGAATCCGGACAGGGCTCATGACTGATCGGCTCGTAAAGTCGCGTGGGGCGAGGCGGTACGAGAACGAGCATAGCCCGTCCAGCCGGCCACCGAGGCCGGGGAGGACAACGGTGTCTTCGCACCCCAACCCACCCCGGATGCAGCGGGAAAAAAGCCCGAAAACTGCCGTTCCGTCACCGCCCCAGACCCGCTTCAATCACAGGCACTCAATTCTCCACGCCCAGGGAGGCAAGGGGGTCGGCGAACGCTCGAGGAGCCTATGGCCGCCGCGGCCATCAGCGACGAGACTTTTGCCGCCCCCGAGCCGGCGATTCGCGAGACGGCTCTTCTTCTCGATACCGATGCAGCCCACGATCACCACGTCCGCTGTCTCCGGCCACCGCGGCTGCATCGCCGACGTGGCGGTCGTGGCCCGCGAGCTCCCGCTGTTCCCGGTCGACCGCGTCCTGCGGCTGGAGGCAGTGGCGGAGGCCCGCGCGACCGCCGCGGCCCGGATCGGCTGGGCGGCGGTGTTCCTCAGGGCCTACGGTCTCGTGGCCCGCGAGATGCCCGTGCTCCGCACCTGGTACGTCCGCGGCCTGTTCCCGCGGCTGGCGACGTCGAGCGAGAGCGTGGCGACCCTCGCCGTCAACCGCACCGACGCGGAGGGCGAGCGACTCTGCTTCGCCCGCCTCAAGCGGCCCGACGCGACGCCCCTCGCCGAGATCCAGGCGTTCGTCCATGACTGCACGACCCGC
The DNA here is from genome assembly GCA_046094745.1 of Planctomycetia bacterium. GTDB lineage: Bacteria > Planctomycetota > Planctomycetia > Pirellulales > UBA1268 > QWPN01. The sequence continues at coordinate 8,736 of JBJTHX010000253.1, read as the reverse complement.
CCCGTCGCGGAGATGTTCAAGCGGCAGCTGGAGCTGGAGATGATGCCCGGCCCCATCCGGCGCACGATCCTGCGCTGGAACCTGGACTCCGCGTCGCCCAAGCGGCCCGCGCGGATCGGTACCTTCAGCCTCTCGACGCTCGCCGGGCAGCAGGCCTTCAACCGCTTCCACCCCACGCTCTGCACCACGAGCCTCGCCTACGGCCCGCTCGAGTCCGACGGCCGCTGCCTCGTCACGCTGATCGCCGACCACCGCGTGCTCGACGGTGCGGCCGTCGCGCGGGTGCTCGAACGGCTCGAAACGACGCTGGCGTCCACCGTCGCGGCGGAGCTCAAGGCCCTGCGGAATCCCGCGGCCGGCCCTCGTGAAGCCGCCGCCTGATCTCGGCGAGCCGCTCGCCCAGGTCCCGCTCCAGGCCGCGGTCGGTCGGCTCGTAGTACCGCTTCTCCACGCCGAGGTAGTCCTGCGCCGCGATGCCGTCGCGGGCGTCGTGGGAATACTCGTAGCCCTCACCGTGCCCGAGCCGCTTCGCGCCGGAGTAGTGCTTGTCCTGCAGGTGCCGCGGCACGGGGATCACCGCCTGCTCGCGGACGTCCCGCCGCGCGGCGCCGATCGCCAGCGTGCAGGCGTTGCTCTTGGGTGCCAGCGCCAGGTAGGTGACGGCCTGGGCGAGCGTGAGCTGGCACTCCGGCAGCCCCACGAACTCGGTCGCCTGCATCGCCGCGACCGCGATCACGAGCGCCCGCGGGTCGGCGTTGCCGATGTCCTCGCTGGCGAGGATCACGAGCCGGCGGGACAAAAACCGCACGTCCTCGCCCCCCTCGAGCATCCGGGCGAGCCAGTACAGCCCGGCGTCGGCGTCGCTGCCCCGGATGCTCTTGATGAGGGCGCTGGCACAGTCGTAGTGCGTGTCGCCCGCGTCGTACTGCAGCGCCTTCCGCTGCACGCTCTCGCGGGCGAGGTCGAGCGAGAAGACGAGCGGCCGGCCGGCCGTCGAGAGCACGCCCACCTCGAGCGCCCCGAGCGCCCGGCGGGCGTCGCCGTCGGAGGTCTCGACGAGGAAGTCGCGGGCCTCGGGCAGGAGCGCGACCTGCTCGCCGCCCAGGCCGTGCTCCCGGTCGGCGACCGCCCGGTCGAGGATGGTGGCGACGTCGGCCGGGGCGAGGCTCTCGAGCTCGAAGATCCGGCTGCGGCTGACCAGCGCCGAGGTGAGGGCGAAGAACGGGTTCTGCGTGGTGGCGCCGATGAGGGCGATCACGCCGCTTTCCACGTCGGGCAGGAGCACGTCCTGCTGCGCCTTGTTGAAGCGGTGGATCTCGTCGATGAACAGGCAGGTCCGCTGGCCGTCGTCTTCGAGCCGCTGCCGGGCCGCTTCGAGCACGTCGCGGACATCCTTGACGCCCGAGGCCGTGGCGGAGAGTTCGACGAACCGCCGCCGCGTCTCGTGGGCGATGATCTCGGCGAGCGTCGTCTTGCCGACCCCGGGGGGCCCGTAGAGGATCACCGAGCCGAGCCGGTCGGCCTCGATCAGCCGCCGCAGGAGCTTGCCCGGGCCGATGATTTTCTCCTGGCCCACGTAGTCGGCCAGCCGCCGCGGCCGCATCCGCGCCGCCAGCGGCGCCGCCCGGGCGACGTTCGCGGCCCGCGACGCGGAGAACAGGTCGGCCATGGCGGGCTCCGCGGACTCAGGGGATTAGGGTCACCAGCGGCAGCCCGGCCGACGATACCACCGCGCCCTGCTCGTCGCGGACCGCGAGCGTGAGCCGCGGCCCCGCGGCTGCACCGCCCCAGTCGATCTCGATCGTGCCGAAGTTCACGTCGCCGTAGCGGCGGCCCACGCGGAGGCGGTTCGGCTCGTCGCCGGCCCCCTTGCCCTGGTTGAGGCTGCTGGCCGTCAGGTCGTAGAGCGGGTAGGCGAGGGCTGTGTCGCCCGCCGGAATCCGGCTGATCTCGGCCGCATGCCGGTCGCCGCTAACGACGACCAGCCCTCCCGCGGCCGCATCCCGAAACGCCTGCAGAAGCCGGGCCCGCTCCCGGGGGAAGTTGCCCCAGTGCTCGTGATGGTGCTCCGTGGCGGCCACCTGGATGCTCGACAGCACGACCCGCACCTCCGCCGCTTCCCTTAGCACGCCCGCGAGCCACGCCCACTGCGCGTCTCCGAGCACGGTCTGCCGCTGATCGTCCGTGGGCACGTACTTCCCCTTGCCCTTGATCCGCTCCGCCAGCGGCATCGTCGCCGGCGGCGAGCGGTGGTAGCGGGTGTCGAGACAGATGAACTGCACCCGCTTGCCCGGCGGCCCAATGGTGACCGCACGGTAGATGCCCTCCTGCTTCCGCAACGGCGAGTCGGCCGCCACGCCGAAGAAGTCGAGGAACACCTGCTGCGACTCGCGGCGCAGCGGATATTCCCGGCCCGCGTCATCGGCGCCGAAGTCGTGGTCGTCCCAGACCGCGATGATCGGCACCTGCTTCCGCACCGCGGCGAAGCCCGGATTCGCGGCGAGCCGGCCGTACTTCTCCCGCAGGACGGCCATGTCCTCCGTGTCACCGTAGACATTGTCGCCGAGCAGCAGGAGCACGTCCGGCGCGAAGGCGGCCACGGCCTGCCAGATCGGCTGAGGCTTGTCCTGGCGAATGCAGGATCCCACCGCGATCCGGGTGAGCGGCCGGAGCGGATCGAGTTCGGCCGCGCGGGCACCGAGGCTGCACGCCCCGGCGAGCAGCGCGGCGAGCATCAGCCAGACCATACGAACGCCACCGCCGCGTCGATCTCCGGATGCAGGCTCGCATGCACGGGGCAGGCGAGCGCCGCCCGCTCGAGCGCCGCCCGCTCGGGGTGGTCCGCCGGCAGCGGCACCGTGATCCGCGTACGGAGGCTGGCGATCCGCCGCGGGGGCTGCTTCGTCATCTCCTTGACGGTCTCCGCCCGCATGCCCTTCAGGTCGAGGCCGTGCCGCTCGGCCACGATCCCCATGACCGTCATCATGCAGGCGCCCAGCGCCGTGGCCACCAGGTCCGTCGGCGAGAAACTCTCCCCCTTGCCGTGGTTGTCGACCGGGGCGTCGGTGAGGAGCACGGTGCCGGAGGGACCGTGGACGGCGCGGCAACGAAGCCCGCCTTCGTAGATGCTGGCAAGACTGACCATGAACAGGATTCTCCCGTCGCCGAACCTCGTGATGCCTATAACTGTGGTGGCCAATTTACCCAAATTTGGTGGCTGGCACCTTTTTCATGGGATTCCGCTCTCTTCGCGACTGCGTCGACGCCCTGGTCGCCGCGCGGCAGGCGGTGGTGGTCGAGCATCCGGTCGACCCGCACCTCGAAATTGCCGAGATCCAGCGGCGGCTGTTCCGGGCCGGCGGGCCGGCCGTGCTCTTCAGTCAGCCCCAGGGCGCCGCGTTCCCGGTGCTCGTCAACCTCTACGGCACCCGCGGCCGGATCGAGCGGATCTTCGCCGACACGCTCGACCGCGTCCGGCGGCTGGTCGAACTCAAGATCGACCCGACAGCCGCCCTGCGGAATCCCCTCCGCTACTGGCGCTCGCCCCTCGACGGGCTCACCACGCTTCCCAAGCGGGTGCGCACCGGACCGGTGCTCGGCAGCAACATCCCGCTCTCGCGACTGCCGCAGGTCGTCTCCTGGCCGGGTGACGGTGGCCCGTTCGTCACGCTGCCCTGCGTCTACACCGAGGACCCCGACCATCCCGGCACCCGGCGATCGAACCTCGGCATGTACCGCGTGCAACTGGCGGGCAACGACTACGAGCCCGATCGCGAGGTGGGCCTGCACTACCAACTGCACCGTGGCATCGGCCTGCACCATGCCGCCGCCCTGCGGCGGGGCGAGCCCTTGAAGGTGGCGGTGTTCGTGGGCGGCTCGCCGGCCATGGCCGTCTCGGCCGTGATGCCGCTGCCCGAGGGGCTCTCCGAACTCACGTTCGCCGGCGCCCTCGCCGGCCACCGCATCCCGATGATCGCCCGCCGCGACCGGCCCGCGATCTACGCCGACGCCGACTTCGTGATCGAGGGCACGGTGCTGCCCGACGCGACCAAGCCCGAGGGGCCGTTCGGCGACCACCTCGGCTACTACGCCCGCCGCCACGAGTTTCCCGTGATGCGGGTGGACCATGTCTGGCACCGCGCGGGGGCGATCTGGCCGGTCACCGTCGTCGGCCGGCCGCCGCAGGAGGACACGCTCTTCGGCTGGCTCGTCCACGAACTGACCGGCCCGGTGATCCCGACCGTCCTGCCCGGCGTGTCGAGCGTGCATGCGGTCGACGCCTCGGGCGTCCATCCGCTGCTGCTTGCGGTGGGGAGCGAGCGCTACCTCCCCTGGAAGGCCTCGGGCCGGCCCGCCGAACTGCTCACGCAGGCCGCCGCGATCCTCGGCCAGGGGCAGCTCTCGCTCGCCAAGTACCTGTTCATCGTCAACGGCGGCGATGCCCCCGGGCTCGATGCCCACGAGATCCGCCCCTTCCTGGAATGGCTGCTCGCCCGGGCCGACTGGCGGCGGGACTGCCACTTCCACACCGAGACCACGATCGACACGCTCGACTACTCGGGCTCCGGCTTGAACACGGGCTCGAAACTCGTCGTCGCCGCGCGGGGACCGGCGATCCGCGACCTGCCGACGTCGTGGCCCGCGGGCCTCGCGCTGCCGGATGGCTTCACGGATGCGCGGGTCTGCCTGCCGGGCATCGCGGCCGTGGCCGGCCCGCGGATCGACCCGCGGCCGTCGCTGGCCGCGGAGAATGACGCGGCCATCTGGGAGCAGGCCGCCACCGCCCCCTGGGCGGCCGACGTGGAGCGGTTCTGCGCGGCGATCGGGCCCGACCATCCGCTGCGGGCTTTCCCGCTGGTCGTGGTCGTGGACGACGCCACCTTCGCGGCCGCGTCACTCGAGAACTTCCTCTGGGTCGCGTTCACGCGGTCGAACCCCGCCGCCGACGTCCACGGCGTGGAGGCCTTCACGCACCAGAAGCACTGGGGCTGCCGCGGGCCGCTGGTCATCGACGCCCGGCTCAAACCGCACCACGCGCCGCCCTGCGAGGAGGATTCGGCGGTCACCGCCCGTGTCGACGCGCTGTGCGCCGCCGGCGGCCCGCTGGCGGGCCTGGGACTGTGACGCGGGCCGCGACCGTCAGGCCGTGACGCTCGCGATACGGATCTTCGTGGCCAGCGACCGGTGGCCCGTGCGGCGGCGGTAATTCTTCCGCCGCTTGAACTTCTGCACGTAGATCTTGTCGCCCTGCACGAGGCCGAGCACCTCGGCCTTTACCTTGGCCCCCTTCACCTTCGGCTTGCCGAGGGTGAGCTGGCCGGCCCGGCTGACGGCCAGCACGTCGTCGAACACGACCTCGCTGCCGGCCGGCAGGGGCGTGCCGTCGTCCTGGTGGCGGAAGTCGATCTCGAGTTCCTGTCCCGCGCGGACCATGTACTGGCGGCCGCCGTCGACGACGATCGCATATTCGTGGCCCGCGCCCTGCATCGAGGCGGCGGGGGAGGATTCGGGAGATGCCTTGGCCATGGCTGAAGTCCAGAAAACGGGGACGGATAACTGATCAGAACCAAGGGAAGGAGGATACCCGCTACCGACCGGCCGGTCGAGCGCGGCCCGGGAATCCCCGGCAGTTCCGGGCCTGGACCCCGTCAGTCGTCGTCCGCGTCGGCCGCGACGGCCCATTCCGGATAGGGTGCGGACGGCCCCTTCGCGGCGTGCCAGAGGATGCGATTCAGCGCATCCTCGGGGGCCGCGTCGATCTCGGTGAAGTTCATCGCAGCGCTGGCGATCGCGGCTGCTTTCGTCGCCGGTTCGTGGATCGCCTTCGGGTCGGGGTTCATCCGGTCGAGCGGCACGTTCGCCGGCAACGCCGTGAACGGCCGCAGGTCGGCCACGTCGGTGAAGCAGTCGAACATCGGCGTCGCCGAGGCGTCGAACTGGTTGAGCGGCGGCAGGCCCAGGATGTGCCCGATCGTCCGCAGCACGCTCGTGGTGTTGTACGGCGTGCTCACCGTCACGCCCCGCTTCGCGTAGGGGCTTGCGACGTAGCAGGTCGTGCGGTAGCCGCTCACGTGATCCCAGCCGGCCTGCGGGTCGTCCTCGATGGCAACGATCGCCATCCGTGGCCAGAAGCGGCTCCGCGAGAGGGCCGCGACGATGCGGCCCAGGGCCAGATCGTTGTCGGCCATGCAGGCCTCCGGTGTCGGGAAACCAGGCTTGGTGCCGCTGGTGTGGTCGTTGGGCAGGCAGAGGATCACGAGGTTTGGGTACTCCCCGCGCTGCTCGAACTCGACGAGCTCGCGGATGACGCAGTCAGCCCGAAACTGGTCGGGCACGCGCATGTCCCAGCCCACGCTCTCCCGCGGCGAGAAAGGCCGGAGCGATTCGATCGCCGGCTCCGACTCGAAGACGACGTCATCCTGCCCCGCTCCCGCCTTCCAGGCAGCGAAGCAGGCGGCGAACGTCGGCTGCCCGTCGCGCCCGTCAGGATTCTTCCAGCGGACCCGTGGCTTCATGAACTCACCGTAGTTGCGGAGCGTCCGCGTTCGCTGGATGCAGCGGTCCCAGATGAAGCCGGCCGGCGACCAGGCCAGGGCATCGCTCTCGCCGTCACCCATGCCGTCTGGATAGCTGCGCGGGAAGCCCGCGAAGCTCCGCTCCACGTAGTCGGTGGCGACGGCCGAGGTGCTCCAGTTGTGGCCGTCGGCGGAGAGGATGCCGCAGCAGGAGGTGTTGTCGAGGAGCACGAACTGCCTCGCCAGCGCATGCTGGTTGGGCGTGATCTCCGCGCCGAAGATGCACAGGTCCTTCCGGCCGTCCCCCCCGGGCATGTCGCCGAGCACCTGGTCGTAGGTGCGATTCTCCTTGATCACGTAGACGACGTGCTCGATGAGGCTCGGCTCGCCGATCCGCTCGGGAATGGCGCGCGGCGGCACGCCCTGCCGCGGCGGCAGGAAGGCCGCCCGAATGGCCTCGGACCGCATGCCTCGGTCGGCGGCGGCCGACATCTCCGCCAGCGACGCGGCGTCGGGCAGCGGAACGAGCGACAGCGAGCCGTGATGGTGATGGGAGTTGAAACCCTCGGCCGCACCATGCTGTTTCGGCTTCTCGGGCAGGCCCTTGATGTTCGCCACCGCCAGCTGCTTCCGCGCGGCATCCACCACGACCCCACCCGGATACCAGCCGACCGGGATCAGTCCCGCGAGCCTGGTATCGCCCTTCTCGTCGGGATCCCAGTCGACGACGGCCACGGCGTTCTGGGCCCCGTTGCAGACGTAGAGCCGCTTTCCATCGGGGGCGAATGCCAGGGCGTTGGGCTGGGCGCCGAACAGCTCCGCGGGCGTCGCCTTCGTCCACACGGTCTCGACGACCTCGCCCCGGGCGGCGTCGAGGATCGAGAGCGTGTCGGAGGCGGCGTTGGCGCAAACCACGTGCCGGCCGTCGGGTGAGACGGCGAGCGCCGAGGCGTGGAGGCCGACGAGTGGCTCGGTCACGCGGCCGGTCGCCAGGTCGACGATGCTCACGGAGCCTTCACTGGCGACGTGCCGCACCGCATCGACGCGGACCTTCGTGCCCTTGCCTGCGGGGCCCACGAGGTCGCCGGGGCCGGGCCGGCGGCCCCCCTGGTTGCTCACGAACGCCCGCCCCGAGACGAGCACGACGTCGAAGGGCGCGACGCCGACGTCGAACGTGCGCAGCGTCTTGCCGCTGGCGACGTCGATCTCCAGCAGGCGGTTCGACAGGTTGCCGCAGACGTAGAGCCGCGTGCCGTCGGCCACCAGGGCGAGGCCAGCGGGGATCTCCGGCTTCCGCAGCGGGGCATCCGCCGGCGGCAGGCGGATCGCATGCGAAGGCTTCACGACGCCGTCGGCGCAGGAAAACACCTTCACCGATCCGTGGACGTTGCTCATGAAGAGCCGCGCGCCGTCGGGGGAGAACACGAGGCCGGTGTAGCTCTCGATCGCCTGTGGATCGGGCTTCAGGTTCCGCGCGGTGTCGGCGTCGGCCGGCGGCCTGGTCATGTCGTCCGCCGGGGGCTTGACCCGCTGCCGGATCGCCCCGGTCACGGGGTCGACCACGACGACCTCGTTGGTCTTGCCCGACGTGACGAGCAGCCGCCCGTCGGGTGAGAGCGCGATCACCTGCGGCCGCAGGCCCGGCAGTTCCACCTGCCGGCCCGCGGGCACGAGCACCTGGTTGACGGGCGTCACGGTGCGGCCCGCGGCCGTCCGGCCGACGCGCTCGACGACGTCATCCGCGCGGAGCGGCGAGGCCGCCCAGGCCAGGCACGCGAGCAGGGCGATCGGTCGCAGCGCACCGACTCCCAGCTTATTGCATCCTCGGCACGGCCGGACGCCGCGCCCGGCAGTCGAGGTCGTCCTCGGCTCGTCCTCGGTTCGCCCCGGGCCCGTCGGGGCCACGGAAGGCCCGGCGGGCGTGATCATGGGAACAGCACGCCGAGGCAGTTCGAGTCCCAGGCCTCGAAGATGAGGTGCTCCGGCGACACGCCGTCCTTGCCGTCGACGTGCAACTGGATGTGCGTCTCGTCCTCGAACTGGGCCATCTCCCGCCGCGGTGATGCTGCTCGACGCGTTCGTGAAGGAGGTTGACTTCGTCTCCGTGGGCACCAACGACCTGATCCAGTACTCGCTGGCGGTCGACCGGGGCAACAAGGAGGTGGCGGAACTGTACAACGCCTGCGATCCGGCGGTCCTGCGGCTCTTGCGCCGCTCGCTG
>JBJTHX010000252.1:0-3125 GCA_046094745.1 Planctomycetia bacterium | reverse complement strand
GGCGAAACTGCTCCAGGGGCACGGCATCTCCGCCCGTGTCGTCAGCATGCACACGGTGAAGCCGCTCGACGACGCCCTGCTCCGCGAGAGCTTCGACCGGTTCAAGGTGGTGGCCGTCGTCGAGGAACACAGCGTGATCGGTGGCCTCGGTAGCGCCGTCGCCGAGTGGCTCGGCCGTCGCGGCCCGCAGCGTGGCGTGCTGGAGGCGATCGGCACCCCCGATGCGTTCATCTCCGCGGCCGGCAGCCAGCAGTGGATGCGGCAGCAGTGCGGCCTCACGCCACAGGCGGTCGCCGAGCGAATCGCCGGTCGCTTCAGGGCACTCCGGTGATCGGCATCGACTTCGACAACACGATCGTCTGCTACGACGAGGTGTTTGTTCGGGTGGCGGTCGAGCAGGGGCTCGTGCCGCCGCAGGCTGCGACCTCGAAGACGGCGGTCCGCGACTATCTGCGATCAGAGGGCCAGGAAGACCGCTGGACCGAGCTGCAGGGCACGATCTACGGCCCACGGATGACGGACGCCCGCCCGTTTCCGGGGGTCGCCGAGTTCTTTGCGGCCTGCCGCGCGGCCGGAATCCCGGTCACGATCGTCAGCCACCGAACGCGATTTCCGTATCGAGGCGAGCGGCACGATCTGCATGCGGCGGCCTACGATTGGCTCGCGCGGCAGGGGTTTCACGATCCTGCCGGCATCGGGCTGCCCGTCGAGCGCGTGTTCTTCGAAGAGACGAAGGAAGCGAAACTCGCGCGGATCGCCGCTGTGGGCTGCACCCACTTCATCGACGACCTGCCGGAGTTGCTCGCCCATCCACTTTTTCCCGCCGACGTGCGGCGGTTGCTCTTCGACCCGCATGGCCAGCACGGGTCACTGGTCGGCAGCGACGTCGTCTCGTCATGGCCGCACCTCCTGAACCTGCTCGTGGGTCAGGCCACGCGGCTGCCCGGTGGCGGCAACAACCGCGTGTATCGCATCGACACGGCCGCCGGCCCGGTGCTGCTCAAGGAATATTTTCGGCACGCCGGCGACACACGCGACCGCCTTGGCGCTGAACAGGCGTTCCTGCGATTTGCCTGGAAGCACGGCGTGCGGGTGGTCCCGGAGCCGCTGGCCTTCGACAGAGGAGCCGGAATCGGTCTCTACGAGTTCATCCCGGGCCGCAAACTGGCCCCTGGCGAGGTGACGGCCGCCCACGTGGACGAGGCCGCCGCCTTCTTCGCCGCCGTGAACCGACATCGGCACGATCCCGACTCAGCCACCCTGCCCGTCGCGTCGGAAGCCTGCTTCTCGCTGGCAGAGCATCTCGCCTGCGTCGATCGGCGGATGGCCCGGCTGGCCATGATCGAGCCCGAGTCGGACCTGCATCGCCAGGCGGCGTCGCTCGTGGCCGCGCGGCTCGTGCCCGCATGGCAGCGGGTGCGGGACACGGTCGCGGCCAGCGGCCTGCCGCTCGACGTGCCGCTCGCGGCCGCCGACCGCGTGATCAGCCCCTCCGACTTCGGTTTCCATAATTGCATCGCCACCGAGACCGGTCTCAGGTTCATCGACTTCGAGTACGCCGGCTGGGACGATCCGGCGAAGACCGTCTGCGACTTCTTCTGCCAGCCGGCCGTGCCGGTGCCACGCGAGCATTTCGAGCGGTTTCTCGCGGCCGCGGCCGATGCGTCGCACGATCCCGTCACCCTCCGCGAGCGAGTGGCCCTGCTGCTCCCCGTCTACGAACTCAAATGGTGTTGCATTATGCTGAATGAGTTCCTGCCGGTGGGGGACGACCGTAGGTCGTTCGCCCGCGGAGAAGGGAGCCACGACACTCGTTGTCGCGAACAACTGGAAAAGGTCGAAGCCGTTTTTATCCGGCTCGACGCCTGACGGTCCCAATCTCCAACATGCCCTACGTCGATTTCCTGTCCAGCGTCCACAAGGCGACGAAGCGCGACTACGTGGGCCGCGTGACGGAGTTTCCCAAGGCGGAGGCGGCGAAACTCGGGAAGCAGTGGGGCCGGGACTACTGGGACGGCGATCGCCGCACGGGATACGGCGGCTACACCTATGACGGCCGCTGGCGGAAGGTGGCCGACGCGATGGTCGCCCATTACGGAATCAAGCCTGGCGACCGGATCCTCGACGTCGGCTGCGGCAAGGGCTTTTTGCTCTACGACTTCACGCAGGCGGTGCCGGGCTTGGAGGTGGCGGGGATCGACGTCTCCCGCTACGCCCTCGACCGCGCCAAGGAGGAGGTCAGGCCGTTCCTCCGCGAGGCATCAGCGGCGAAACTGCCGTTTCCCGACAAGAGCTTCGACCTCGTGATCTCGATCAACACGCTCCACAACCTCTACTGCTACGACCTCTACGACGCCCTCAAGGAGATCGAGCGGGTCGGTCGCCGGCACAAGTACATCTGCGTGGAGTCGTGGCGGACGGAGGAGGAGAAGGTGAACCTGCTCTACTGGCAGTTCACCTGCGAGATGTTCTGCACGCCCAGGGAATGGGAGTGGTGGTTTCAGCACGCCGGCTACACCGGCGACCACTCGTTCATCTATTTCGAGTGATGCTCGTCGGCCCTGCGGTTTTGCGACAGGAGTCGCGCGAGCAGATCGGCGACGCCGATCGTGTCGGCCATGTCGTGGAGGTAGGCCGCATCCAGGCCGCTGCCGTGCAGGCGGACCAGTTTCGAGACGTCGTCCCACTGCCGTTCCGAGGTCTCGTCGGTCAGCCGAAACCACTCGAGCTTGGCGAGGATCGAGTCTTCCACCGTGGCAACGGGGATCGGCTCCGTCGCCGAAGGCCCGAACGACGCCGGACGGGCCCGGCCCAAGGCCGACTCGTCGAACCGCCGTCCACGATGGACGAACACGTCGATCTTGTAGGACGTAGGCAAGTGAATCAGGTTGAAGAATTTCCGCTGTCTCACCGCCTCGCGGGCGGCCGCTGGATTCGCGTAGTAGTCGCCCCCGCAGGCGACGATGAACGGCTCGACGTGGGCCTCGTCGATGGCACACACGAGATCGACGTCCATCGTCGAACGGATCGCACCATGCAGCGGGCTCGCGACGCTGCCCCCCACGTAGTGCGCCACGCCGAGTTTGCGGAGAGCCGAGACGACGGGCTCGAGGGCGGCCACGAGG
>JBJTHX010000251.1:0-2680 GCA_046094745.1 Planctomycetia bacterium | reverse complement strand
CGTCGATCCAGTCCCAGCTGCGGGCCCGCATCTCCTCGCGCGACGTCGGCAGCGGCTCGCGGCGACAGCGGGAGCGGTCGAGGCCCAGCGGCAGCGGGCCCCGCTCCGCGGTCGGGAGGGCGTCGAGGATCGGGAGCGTGGGTCGCACGGAACCACCATCGGAGTGTACCCCGCTCCCGCGCGGCGGGGATTCGCCGCCAGCGGCCCGTCCGGCACGGCCCCGCTCGCGGTCTCGCGCGGGCTGCTTTGGCGAGGGCCGGCGGCGCCCATTACGCTAGGGCATACCTGGCTTCCGTGTGTCACCGCTCGATTTACCAAGACATCGCTACAGGTAGCCGAAATCTGCTTTCGTGGCGTGGAGTCCAGTGGCATGCCAGTGTGGAAAACGGGCAGCGTCGCGGCCGCGTGGTGCGGCCGCCTGATCGTCGGCACCTTGCTCGCGGCTGCGACGAGCCTCGGCGAAGAGGCCGCCCTGCAGCCGACGCCGGCGGAGATCGCCACGTGGATCGCGCAGTTGGGCGCGCCGCAGTACGCCCAGCGCGAGGCGGCCGCCCGCAGCCTGGCCGCCGCGGGGCGGCCGGCGGTGGGGCCGTTGCAGCAGGCGATCATGGGCACCGACTTCGAAGTCGCCAGCCGGAGCGTCGAGATCCTCCGCGGCATGCTCGTCGCGGACGACCCGCAGCTCGCCGGCGACGCCGAGCGGCGACTCGAGGCCGTGGCGGCCGGCGGCTCGGCCGTGGCCCGGGTCGCCGAGTCGGCCCTCGAGTTCCATCAGGCGGGACTCGCGGCGGCGGCCCGGGAGCGGCTCGCAGGGCAGGGGGCCGTGTTTCGCGAGCGGCTCGTCGCGGTCGGTGAGCACGGCGTGGAGGTCGAGTTCAACGCGGCCTGGCGGGGCGGCCCGGAGGACTGGCGGCTCCTGCCGCGGCTGCGGGGCGTCGTGTGCGTGAGCGTGCACGGGGTGCCGCTCGACGAGGCGGCCGTCGGCGCGCTGGGCCGCGTCCGCGGCGTGCGGCGGATCGACCTCTTCGGGACCGGCGCGTCGGAGAAGGCAATCGCGGCGCTCGTCGCCGGGTTGCCTGACACGCTCGTCGACGTCCGCAAGGGGGGAAAGCTCGGCGTCAGCTCGATCGTGCAGGCCGGCCCGTGCGAACTTTCCGGCGTGCAGCCCGGTTCCGCCGCCGACAAGGCGGGCCTGCGGCAGGGGGATGTGATCGTGGCGGCCGACGGCGAGCCGGTGGCGAGCTTCGAGGCGCTCACCGCCCGCGTGTCGCGGCACGGCCCGGGGGAGGTGGTGCGGCTGGAGGTGCGGCGGGAGGGCGGCGGCGAGGGAGAGCGGTTCGAGTGCGAAGTCCGGCTGGATGCCTGGTAGCGTGGGGTATAAGGTGGCCGCTCCGCCGCCCGACTGGAGACGCCGATCGATGACCAAGCAACCGGCCCCGCAGGAAGTCGTGGACGTCCGCTGGCACGCGCCCGCGGTGACCCGGTCGGACCGGGAGCAGGCGGCGGGCCACAAGGGCTGCGTCCTCTGGTTCACGGGGCTTTCGGGTTGCGGCAAGAGCACGCTCGCCAATGCCGTCGACCGGCTGCTTCACGCCCGGGGCCTGCGCACTTTCGTCCTCGACGGCGACAACGTGCGGCTGGGCCTCAACGCGGCGCCGGCCCTGCTCGCGGAGCGGCACGGGGCGGCATTCGCGCAGCGATTCGGCCTCGGCTTCGGCCCGGAGGACCGCGAGGAGAACATTCGACGGATCGGTGCGGTGGCCGACCTGTTCGCCCAGGCCGGCATCATCGCCCTCACGGCCTTCATCAGCCCCTACCGCCGCGACCGCGACGCGGTGCGGGCGATGCTCCAGCCCGGCGACTTCGTGGAGATCCACGTCACGGCGCCACTGGAGGTGTGCGAGGGCCGCGACCCGAAGGGACTGTACAAGAAGGCCCGGGCAGGGGAGATCAAGGGGTTCACGGGGATCGACGACCCCTACGAGGAGCCGCTGGCGGCGGAACTCGTGGTCGATTCGGCGGCCCGCACACCGGACGCGCTGGCCGCGGAGGTCATCGCCTGGCTCGAGCGGGCCGGCAAGATCCCCGTGGTCGGCCGCTGACCGTTCCCCGTGGCGCAAGCCTCCAGGCTTGCGAATGCGGGTCGTGGAGGGCGCGATCGCCTTCGACGGTCCGAGCCGCCGCCGTCACTGCTGTTGCAGTTGCTCGCCATCGGCCTCGACCTGGTAGTCGACCCCGTGCACGACGGTGTGGACCGGGGCGTCGAGCGGAGCGAGGTGCTCATGCCAGCCGAGCGACGGCAACCGCTCGAGGGTGCGGCTCGCCACGCGGACTTCGATCGTCTCCGTGCCGGAGCCGCGGTAGGTGCCCTTGTTGGGCGGCACGTCGCTGAAGTCCCGGCCGACGGCCGACTTCACGAACTCGCCGCCGATCGGACAGCCGTTGGTGGGGTCGAAGCCCGTCCAGCCGACGTCGGGCAGCCAGACCTCGCACCAGGCGTGGCTCTGCGACTCGCGGTTGGGCCGGTGGATGTAGCCGCTCACGTAGCGGGCCGGCACGCCCCATGACCGCAGGATCGCGATCATCAGGTGGGTGAAATCCTGACAGACCCCCTTGCCGTGGGCGAGGATGTGGTCGATCGGCGAAGAGGCATCGGTGACGTCACGGGCATATTCGAAGT
>JBJTHX010000250.1:0-5254 GCA_046094745.1 Planctomycetia bacterium | reverse complement strand
TACGACGAGATCGTGCTCGTCCGTGACATCGCCTTCAACAGCGTCTGCGAGCACCACCTGCTCCCCTTCATGGGGCACGCACACATCGGCTACCTGCCGGACGGCCGCGTGCTCGGCCTCAGCAAGCTGGCCCGTGTGGTCGAGGTGCTGTCGCATCGGCCGCAGGTGCAGGAACGGATGACCGAACAGATCGCCGATCTGCTCGTGCACGACCTCGGCGCCAAGGGCGTGGCCGTCGTCGTGGAGGCCTCACACACCTGCATGACGATCCGCGGCGTGCGCAAGCCCGGCAGCGTCTGCGTGACGTCGGCCCTGAAGGGGCTGTTCCGCTCCAACGTGTCGAGCCGCGCCGAGGTGCTGTCGCTGATCTACGGGCACCGGGCCGGGTAGCACATGCGGCTCCTGCTGGAATTCCTCTGCCGGTTCGGCTGGGGGCTGGCCCTGGGGCTCGTGGCCACGCCGGCCGCGGTCGTGCCCGGCGGCTTCTTTCGCGTCACCCTGCTCGTGGTGATGGGCCTGGCCACGTTCGCCGCGCTCGTGGCGTTGACGGCGGCGCCGGGCGGGACATGGCTCCTGCCGGCGACGGCGGCGGTGGCGGCGTGGATGGGAAGCGTGGCCTGGTTCGGCGAGCGGCGGCGGGCGGGGATGGTGCTGTCGGCGGCCTGTGCCGCGGCGCTCGCGGCAGCGGTCGCGGTGCTCGCTGCGGGTCCGTGGGCGATGGCCGCGGCCCTCGTCTCGGGGCTCGTCACCGGCCTCACGGTGCATGCGATGCTGCTCGGCCACTGGTATCTCAATGCGCCCGGCATGCGGGTCGACGCCCTGCGGCGGATGATCGACCTGGCCCTGATGGCCTGGGCGGCGCAGGTCGCGCTCGCCGTCGGCGGGCTCCTGCCCTGGCGGCCGCCGGCCGACGCGGCGACCGGGGCGCTGTTGTCCCAGCGGTGGCTGGCGGGCCTCGTCGGCCTGCCGGTGCTCCTCGTGATGGCCCGCCGGACGCTCGAGATTCCCAACACGCAGAGCGCCACGGGTATCCTGTACGTGGCCTGCCTGGCCGCCATCCTCGGCGAACTCACCGCGCAGTTGCTCGCGGCCGCCGCCTGATCCCCATGCGCATCACCTACGCCTGCCCCGCCTGCGAAGCGACCGTCAGCCACGGCGGTGTGGAGTCGCTCCGCGCGCTCGCCTGCCCGGCCTGCGCCGCCGTGCTCGAACTGCCCGGCGACGCGGTCGCCTGGGTCGCCGCCGACGGCTCGCCCGCCGACCCCGGCACGGGACGGCTGCGGCTGCGTCGATGCCTCGTCTGCCCCAGCACCGAACTCTTCGCCCGCAAGGACTTCCCGCAGCGGCTCGGCGTGGGGATCGTCGTGGCGGGCTTCGCGGCGAGCTGCCTGACCTGGGCCTGGCGGCTCCTCGTGCCCACGTTCGCGATCCTGTTCGCGACGGCCCTGCTCGACGTGATTCTCTACCTGCTGATGCCCGAATGCCTCACCTGCTACCGCTGTGCGGCCCGCTACCGCGGCGACGGCGTGGCCGACGACGCCGGCGGCTTCGACCTGGAGACGCACGAGAAGCACCGGCAGCAGGCCGCCCGCAGCCGCGAGTTCGCGGCCGCGCGGGCCGCGGCCCGGCCGCAGTGACATCCCCGCGGGCGTGAAGCCATGGATCCGGAACAGAAGCGGATCGAGGAGGACCTTCGCGGGATCGTCTCGGGCGACGTGCTGTGCGACGACGCCAGCCGTCACCTCTACGCGACCGACGCCAGCCTGTTCGCGGTGCGGCCGCTGGCGGTGGTCCGGCCCCGGTCGGCCGAGGACGTGGCCGCGACGGTCGCCTGGGCGGCAAGCCGGGGCCTGCCCGTGCATCCCCGCGGTGGCGGCTCGAGCGTCTGCGGCGGGTCGCTGGGGCCGGGCATCGTCGTCGACTGCTCGCGGTACATGCGCCGGATCGTGGCCACCGACGGGGAGAGCGTGCGGGTGCAGTCGGGCGTCGTCGCGGCGGCCCTCGAGGCGCACCTCGCCGCGGGGGGGCGGACGTTCGGCCCGGACCCCGGCAATGCCGCGGTCACGACCATCGGGGGCATGATCGGGCGGAACTCCTCGGGCAGCCGCTTCCTGCGGCACGGCGCGGTCGGGGGCCGCATCCTCGCGGCCCAGGTCGTACTCGCCGACGGTGCGATCGTGGAACTCTCCCCGCGGCCGCCGCAGGTGAGCGCGGCGGAGGATTCCGGGGACAGGCGGGTCGCCGCCCTCGCCGCCGGCGTCGCGGACCTCCTCGAGGAGGCGCGGGCGACGATCGCCGTCGGCCAGCCACGGTCGCGGCCCACCCACGCCGGGTACCGGCTCGACGGCCTCGTGCGGCCGGATGGGGCGGTCGACCTGCCGCGGCTCGTGTGCGGCTCCGAAGGCACGCTGGGCATCGTGACCGAGGCCACGTTGCGCACGGTGCCGGCCGATGCCGCCACGGCCGTCGGCCTCGTGCTTTTCGACTCGCTGCACAAGGCGGCAGAGGCGGCCGTCCGGCTGCGGGGCCTGGGACCGAGCGCATGCGACCTGTTCGACCGGCGGCACCTGGCGCTGGCCCGCGGCACGAAGCCGGCCTTCGACCTGCTGATTCCGCCGGTGGCCGAGGCGGGGCTGCTCGTGGAGTTCACCGCCGCCGACGCCGCCACCTGCCATGCGCAGCTCGACGAGGTCCTGGCCACGATGCGGCAGCACCGGCGCGGCTGCATCGACGTCCGCCGGGCGGAGGACGCGATCGACGCCGCCTTCTTCTGGGAGCTGTCGCGGAACGTCGTCTCCACGCTGCACGGGGTGCGGGCCGCGGTGCGACCGGTGCCCTTCGTGGAGGACATCGTGGTGCCGCCGCAGGCGCTCCCGGATTTCCTGGCCCGGCTCGAGGAGGCGCTCAAGCGGCGGCAGTGCACGGCGATGCTCTTCGGCCACGCCGGCCACGGGCAGTTGCACGTGCGGCCGTACCTCGATCCGCGGGACCCGGCGGAGCGGGAACGGCTGGAGGCGCTCGCCGAGGACCTGTACGCGGAAGCTCTCGCCGTCGGCGGATGCTTCGGCGCGGAGCAGGGCCTGGGCCTGTCCCGAACACCCTTCTTCGCCCGCCTGCTGCCCGAGTTGAGCGAGGTCTGCGGGCGGATGAAGCGGCTCTGGGATCCGGCCGGCACGCTCAATCCCGGCCGCGTCGTCCCGGGCGACGCGGCCCCCGCGCCGTTTCGCGCGCCCGTCGGCGGCGCGACCCCGGTCGCAGCCAAGCCGGCCCCGACCGGAGGAACGCTGCCGCTTCCCCTGCTGGCGTGGGACGGCGACCGCCTCCGCGCCGAGGTGGATGCCTGCAACGGCTGCGGCACCTGCCGGACGCAGGCGGCCGGCCCGCGGATGTGCCCGATGTATCGGGGCAATCCCGCGGAGGAGGCGGCGCCCCGGGCCAAGGCCAACCTGCTGGCGGCGGTGCTCGCCGGCACCCTCGACGCCAAGGCCCTCACCGGCGACGCGGTCCGCGGCGTGGCCGACACCTGCTTCAACTGCCACCAGTGCCGCAGCGACTGCTCGGCGGGCGTCGACATCCCGGCGCTCGTGATGGAACTCAAGGGCGCCCACTACGCGGCCAACAGCGCGCCGCTCCCCCGTTGGCTGCTCTCCCGCGTCGACGCGCTCGCCGCCGTCGGCGGGGCGATGCGGCCGCTGGCGAACTGGGCGCTGGCGAATCCGCAGGCCCGGTGGCTCATGGAGAAGACGCTCGGCATCGCTCAGGGCCGGAAACTCCCGGCCTTCACCGGCAACCAGTTCCTGCGCTGGGCCGCGCGGCGCGGCATCACGCGGCCCTCGCGGCGCAGTGGTCCGCGGGTGCTCTACTTCCTCGACACGTATGCGCGGCGGCACGATCCGCTGCTCGCGCAGGCCTTCGTGGCGGTGCTGGAGCGGAACGGGATCGGCGTGTTCGTCGACCCGCGGCAGGTCGCTTCCGGCATGCCGCTGGTGTCGGAGGGGGATCTGGACGGGGCGCGGCGGCTGGCGCGGACGAACATGCGGATCCTCGCCGAGGCCGTGCGGCTCGGCTACCGGATCGTCTGCACCGAGCCGTCCGCGGTGACGTGCCTGCGGCACGACTATCCCCTGCTCGTCGAGGACGACGACATGGACCGAGTCACGGCCGCCACCTGCGACGCCATGACCTTCCTCTGGGAACTCCACCGCGAGGGGAGCCTGCGGCTCGACTTCCGGCCGGTGGCGTCGCGGGTCCTGTACCACGCGCCCTGCCACGCCCGGTCGTCCGCGGCCATGACCCCGGCCGAGCACCTCCTGCGGCTGATCCCCGGGCTCGCGGTGCAGGCGGCGGACCGCGGTTGCTCCGGTATGGCCGGCACGTTCGGCCTCGCCCACGAGCACTACCGCGCCAGCCTCCGGGTGGGCCGGGGACTCGTCGCGGCGATGCGGGGGGGCGGCGTGGAGGCGGGTGCTACCGAGTGCAGCGCCTGCCGGAGACAAATGGAGCAGGGCACCACCAAGCCGGCCGTGCATCCGGTAAAACTGTTGGCCCGGGCCTACGGCCTGCTTCCCGGCCGGTACCCCCACGGCCTCGACGGCCTGCTGACGGCGACGAGCGGCACCCTGACGACCACCTGACCCCCATTCCCGGATCGAGGCGACGAGTCGACCATGCAACGCGACCGCGACGAGAGGACATATGACGCCGGGCCGCGCGGCGGAACGCCGGGCGGCGACACGCTGCGGATCGCCTTGTTCGCCGGGATGGCGGAGGCCGCCGGCACCCGCACGGCCGAGATTCGCTGGCAGGGCGGCTCGGTCGCCGACCTGCGGGCCGACCTCGAGGCCGCGTACCCGGCGATCGGCGGCCTGCTGGCCCGCAGCGCCGTCGCGATCGGCAACCGCTATGCCACCGACGACGCGGACGTCTCACCGGCTGCGGACGTGGCGATCATTCCTCCCGTGAGCGGAGGCTGACATGGGAAGCCATTCTGAAGGCGGCCGGGTGTCGTCGGGATCGGCGGACGAGGGTGGGGCGCTGGTTCGCCGCCCACTCGACCCGCAGCGGCTCCTGGTCGCCGTGGCCGACCGCGAGGCCGGGGCCAACGTGCTCTTCGTCGGCACCGCACGGGCGGCCACCGGCGGACGGCCGACGGTGGCGCTCGAGTACGAGGCGCACGAGGCGATGGCCGGCCCGGCGATCGAGCGGCTCTGCCGCGTGGCCGTGGAGAAGTTCGGCCTCGTGGCCTGCGCGGTCG
>JBJTHX010000249.1:0-4238 GCA_046094745.1 Planctomycetia bacterium | reverse complement strand
ACTGCTCTTCGGCGGCATGCATCGCCGTCGAGCCGAACTGCTGGCATCGGCGGACGGCATCGCCGCGGCCACCCACGCCTACGCCGACGCCGTGCTTTCCGGCACGGCCGCCGAACGACCGCGGCACGTGTGCTACGTGGGGGCCTACAAGGAAGAGTTCCCGCCGCCGCCCCGCCTGATCGACCCGGTGCCTTCTGCCGTCGGCTCGGTGGCGCCCGCCTCCACATTCGAGCCGATCCGCTGCAGCTACTCGGGCTCGCTGGGCACCGGCCAGGATCTGCAGACGCTCGTCGCCGCGGCCCGCGCCCTCTCCGCTGCCGGCACCCGGGCCGTGCTCCACGTGGCGGGCACCGGCCCGCTCGAGCCGATGCTCCGCTCGGCCGCCGCGTCGCTCCGCGGGTCCTGCGAACTGCACGTGCACGGCCTGCTACCCCGAGCCGACTACGTGAGGCTGACGAGCGAGTGCGACGTGGGGCTCGTGCTCGTGAAGCCGGAATCGCTGGTGGCCGTGCCCTCCGAGGCCTGCGACTATGCCGCCGCCGGCCTGGCGCTCGTCAACTCGCTGCCGGGTGAACTCGCCGGCCTGATCGAGTCCTACGAGGCCGGCGTGCCCTACGCGGCCGGTGACGGGCAATCGCTCGCCCGCGCGATCGCTGGATTGGCGACCGACCGCCGCCGGCTCCTCGTCATGCGGCACGCCGCCCGCCGCCTCGCGGCCGTCGAGTTCGATCGCGAGCGAACCTACGCCCGGTTCGCCGATTGGATCGAGACCCTCGCGGGCTGATCTCGGGAGTTGCGGGCTGGACGAGGGAGTAGCTGCCGGGTAGCATGGTGTACGTGAGTTCACACCGTCCTGAGACTACGAGTCGGCCATGATTCGAAAGTTGTCGCTCCCCGAGATCGTAGAAGCGATCCACGATCTTGGCCCCGATGAGCGAGCACTGATCATCGAGTTGCTCGGGCGTGGACGCGAAGATGCGGCCCGTCGAGTTGGTGACTTGCAGGATGAAGCTTGGTTCGCGTCATCTGCCAAGGGGCTTTCAAGGGCTTATGGGCCGCAGGAGCCAGATTATTCGGAGAAGGATCTTGTGCACTCAGTTTGATGGGGCTCCCAACGCGGGCGTGTGAGACATCGCGATGAGACTCCTCGTCACCGCGGCCCACAGCCTCTCCCCTGCCGGCGCCCGGGCCGACTACGTGAGGCTCATGAGCGAGTGCAACCGGTGGCTCGTGCTCTTGAAGGCAGAATCGCTGTTGGCCGTGTCCTCCAAGGCCTGCGACTATGCCGCCGCCGGCTCCTCGTGATGCGGCACGCCGCCCGCCGCCTGATTGGCGATTCGCCGACTTTGACCCGACCGCAACGCACTGCTAGAGTATGTGGACAGAGGTTCACACCGGCGATACTCGGCATCAGGAGCCAGACATGATCCGCATCATTACGGACCCCAGCGTGGAGACGACGCTGATCGGCGTCACGGAGACCGCGGAGATCCGGACCGCCAACGGCGACCTCTTGGGCTATTTCTCCCCGGCAAGCCCGGAGTCGGCCCGCGTGTATGCGGCGGCGGTGGCCGTGATCCCTCCAGACGAAGTTGCCCGACGCAAGCAGGCGGGAAAAGCCGCCTCTCCAACGGCTGATGTACTCGAACGGCTGCGAAAGCTCGCGGATTGATGACGCGATTTACCGTCACCTGGAACGAGTACGCGGTCGAGGAACTCGCCCGCACAGGATCGTTGTGTTGAGGTGTTGTTGGTCTGGCCCGCCCCGGTTGCGTAGAAAAAGGCGATGAGACTCCTCGTCACCGGGGCACGCGGGTTCGTGGGGCAGGGCCTGCTGCCGTGGCTGGCCGGGCAGGGCTTCTCGGGAATCGCGACCGGCAGTGAGCCGCCGCGCGACCTGCCGGAGGGCTGGCAGGGAGCGGCCCGCGGCGACGTGCTCGGCGACAGGCGGGACGTCGGCTCGGTCGATGCAGTCGTGCACCTGGAGGTGCGGCAGCACGTGCCGCGACCGACGGCGGCCGACGAGGCGGAGTTCGAGCAAATCAACGTCGGCGGCACCCGCGACTGGCTCGACTGGGCCGCCGCTCGCAGCCTCGGCAGATTCGTGTTCGTGAGCACGATCAAGGCCGTGGCGTCGGGCGACGGGCCATGCCTGGAATCGACTCCGCTCACGCCGAACACGCCCTACGGCCGATCGAAGGCCGCCGCCGAAGGCCTCGTGCGCGATTGGGCGGCCGCCAACCCCGCCCGCGAGGCCGTGATCCTCCGGCCCGCGCCCGTCTACGGGCCGGGCAATGCGGCCAACCTCGCCGCCTTCGTGCGGCAAGTCCTCACCGGCAAGCCGTGCCTGATTGGCCGCGGCGACACGCAGAAGTCGATCGTCTCGCGAACAAACCTCGCGGCCGCGATCGCCTTCGCCGCCAAGACGGCCCGGCCCGGCTGCGAGGTGTTCAACGTCTCCGATCGTGAGACGCTTTCGCTCCGCGAACTCGCCAACCTCGTCGCCACGCTCGCCCACGCCCCGCCGCCGCGATCCATCCCAGGCCCGCTGGCCGGCCTCGTCGCACCGCTTGGAAACGTGTTCGAGACGCTCACCGGCCGTGATTTTCCCCTCACGACGAGCCGCCTGCGATCGATCCGCGAGACGAGCATCTTCCCCTGCGACAAACTTGTCGCCGCCGGCTACGTGCACCCGCAATCCACCCGCGAGGGCCTCACCGAAATGCTCGCCTGGCTCACGACCCGCCCCTGACGTCGGCGACACCGTGCATGCCTCATGCCCCAGGCGTATTATGGACGCCTGCTCACATTTTGATGGAGCCTGCCATGAATGCCGAATCGATCCGCGAGTTTCTCCGCCGAGAGCCTTTCGAGCCTTTCGTGATCCGCATGTCGAACGGTGAGTCGCACCAGGTGCGGCACCCGGAATGCCTGCTCGTGCTGAAGACCAAGGTGATCCTCGGATATCCCGAGGAGGACCGGGCCGTGCACCTTTCCCTGATCCAGGTAAACGCCGTCGAAGCGCTGCAAACGACGCCTTGAAACGCCCCCGCTCCCGGTGATCCCATGCCCGCCAAGAAACGCTCCCGACCACGGGCCAAGGCCGCTTCCCGCAAAGCCCGCCTCGCCGCCCTGCGGAAGGAATCCGACCGCCAACTCGAGGAACTGATCCGCCGCCGCCTGGCCATGCCGCTGGAGCAGCGGATGAACTTCCTTCGCAAACGCCTCCCCGGCGGCGGCAGCTGCCTGTAGAGGGTGATCGCCGGCGGGTCGCCGGCGGGCATGAAAACGGCCTTTTTCGTCGCTGATCGCCACTGATTTTTGGCGTTGTGACCGGGACGGCGGCCCTGCATGATCATGGGCTCCGCCACCATGTCGCACCCTCCCCACGCGCACGGCGTTTCGCCCAAGCGGCCCATGCAGCGGCTGGCGGAGGCGCTGCGCTTCGAGCGGGCCGACATCTGGACCGTCGTGCTCTTCGCCACGGCCGTCGGCATCCTCTCGATCGTCACGCCGGCCGCCATCGAGGCCCTCGTCAACACCGTCGCCTTCGGCGTGCAACTCTGGCCGGTGATCGTCCTCGCGGGCGTGATGTTCGCCTTCCTGCTGCTCGCCACGGCGCTCCGCGCCATGCAACTCTACGTCGTGGAGTGCCTGCAGCGCCGGTTCTTCGTGCGGACCGCCGACGCCTTCGCCGACCATTTCTCGCGGGCCGAGATCGCCGCCTTCGACGGACAGAACCCGACCGACATCGTCAACCGGTTCTTCGAGGTGGCCTCAGTCCAGAAGTCGCTGGCCACGCTGCTGGTGGACGGGATCGGCGTGGTGATGATCACTCTCGTCGGCCTCATCGTGCTCGCCTTCTACCATCCCTACCTGCTCACGTTCGCGGCCGTGATGGCGGGGCTCGTGCTCGTGATGTTCTTCGTGTTCGGCATCGGGGGGGTGCGGACGAGCATCGCCGAAAGTTATGCCAAGTTCGACGTCGCGGCCTGGCTCGAGGAAATCGCCAAGTGCCCCCACACGTTTCGCTTCGGCCGCGGCGGCGAGTTCGCCCACCAACGGGCCGACGATCTCGCCGACGCCTATGTCACGGCCCGGCGCCGCCACTTCCGCGTCGTCTGGCGGCAGACACTCTTCGCCCTGCTGCGGGAGGCGGTGGCGATGTCGGTGCTGCTCGGCCTCGGCGGCTGGCTCGTGATCCAGCGGCAGCTCACGCTCGGCCAGCTCGTGGCCGG
>JBJTHX010000248.1:0-2763 GCA_046094745.1 Planctomycetia bacterium | reverse complement strand
GCCTCGACCACCCGGGCAAGGGCGGGGTCTGCGGCTGTGAGTGTGGGCACTTTCGTGGGCACTTCCTCGGAATCGCTGCCATTCCCGGGCGAAACAGGCTCCGGCTCCGGATTGCAAATCCGCCATCGTCGGTTCGACTCCGACCGGAGCCTCTTCCTTTTCCTTGCTCTAGCCGCGAGCCGCTCGAGCGGACTAACGTTTCGACCGCGGTCGCTTTCGGGCCGCGTCGGACGAAACGGAGTTCTCCGCATGGCTCGCCCGGGCTGGATGACGTGGCCGATGGTCGTCTGCGCCTGCTGGATCGTGGCACTGACCGCTGCCGCCCGTTGATCCGGCCGACCCGGTGCCCCTCGGGGAGGAGCACCTCGGGCCCGACCTGTCGCGGCAGACCGCCGCGGAGGCGGTCCTCAAGAGCCAGGGCTGCGTCTCGTGCCACCAGGGCGTGGGCGACATGCACCGTAGTCCCAACGTCCACCTCGGTTGCACCGACTGCCACGGCGGCGACGCCCGCGCCGTCACGAAGCAGGCGGCACACGTGCACCCCAAGCATCCCGAGGCCTGGCCCGGCTCCGCCAACCCGCAGCGGTCCTACACGCTCCTCAACCAGGAGTCATCCGAGTTCGTGCGGTTCGTGAATCCCGGCGACCTGCGCGTGGCCCACGAAAGCTGTGGCGGCTGCCACGCGTCGATGGTGCTCCAGGTCCGCAAGAGCATGATGACCCACGGCTGCATGCTCTGGAACGCCGCGCTCTACAACAACGGATCGATTCCCGCGAAGCCGGCCTGCTTCGGCGAGAGTTACAGCCCCGAGGGGGTCGCGCAGCGGCTTCAGACCGTGCCGCCGCCCACCGACGACGAGCGGCGGTACGACGCGATCGTGCGGTTCCTCGATCCCCTGCCGCGGTTCGAGCGGCAGCAGCCTGGCAACGTGCTGCGGATCTTCGAGCGCGGCGGCCGGTTTCGGCCGGAGGTCGGCAATCCCGAACGGCTCGAGGAGAGCGGCCGGCCGCGGACGCGGCTCTCGGTCCGCGGCCTGGGCACGGAGAACCGCACCGACCCGGTGTTCGTGAGCCTCAACAAGACGCGGCTCTTCGACCCCACGCTCAACTTCCTGGGCACCAACGACCAGGCCGGCGACTATCGCTCGAGCGGCTGCACCGCCTGCCACGTCGTCTACGCCAACGACCGCTCGCCGGTGCACTCCGGCCCCTACCACGTCTATGGCAACCGGGGCACGAGCGCCTCGCCCGACCCCACGATCCCGAAGAACGAGAGCGGCCATCCGATCCACCACCAGTTCGCGCCGGGCAATGCCGTGCCCACGAGCCAGTGCCTCGTCTGCCACATCCACCCCGGCACGACCGTCATGAACAGCTACGTGGGCTACATGTGGTGGGACGAGGAGACCGACGCCGAGCACGTCTACCCCGCGCGGCAGAAGTATCCGACCGCCGAGGAGGAGCTCAACGTCCAGTTCCGCAACCCGAACGAGTCGGCCAAGCGGAACATGCTCTCCGACCCCGAGTTCCTCGCCCGGCTGACCGACCTGAACGACCGCACCCGCGAGACCCAGTTCGCCGACTTCCACGGCCACGGCTGGGCGTTCCGGGCGGTCTTCAAGCACGACTGGCGGGGCCGGCTGCTCGACCACAAGGGAGACCTCGCCGACGACGGCAACGCGGCGCGGCGGGCCGCCGTCAGGGTGCCGGAGCGGGTGAAGGAGGTGTACCGCGGCGCCGACCGCAAGACCCGCGAACAGGTCCGCGCCGAGGAGGCTGCGGTGGCGCGTTCACGGGACGGCCTGCCGGTGCACTTGCTCGACGTGCACATGGAGCGGGGCATGCACTGCGTCGACTGCCACTTCGTGCAGGACATGCACGGCAACACCAAGCTCTACGGCGAAGTCCGGGCCGCGATCGAGATCGGCTGCGTCGATTGCCACGGCACGGCCGACCGGCTGGCCACGCTGCGGACGAGCGGGCCGGCCTCGGACACGTCGAGCCTCGAGGGGGGCCGCGACCTGCGAACGCTCCGCACGCCCTCCGGCAAGCCGCGGTTCTACGTCGAGGGGAACCGCGTATTCCAGAACTCGATGGTCGAGGACAACCTCACCTGGGAGGTCACGCAGACGAAGGCCACGGTCGATCCGGCGAGCGACCAGTACAACGCCCTCTCGGCCTTCGCGAAGACGGTCCGCTGGGCGGAGAACGGCCGGCTCGAGTGGGGCGGGGCGGCCGAGCCCGGCCGGTGCGCCCACAAGAACGAGGGCATGAGCTGCATCGCCTGCCACAGTTCGTGGAACCCGAGCTGCTTCGGCTGCCACCTCGTGCAGAAGGCCAACCGCAAGGCGCCGAACCTGCACTACGAGGGGGACGTGTCGCGGAATCTCACCTCGTACAACTTCCAGACGCTCCGCGACGACGTGTTCATGCTGGCCCGCGACGGCAACGCGACGGGCAACCGCATCGGCCCCTCGCGGTCGAGCTGCGCGATCCACGTGGGCTCCTACAACGCCAACCGCGAGTCGATCTACGTGCAGCAGCAGACGATCTCCGCCGAGGGCTTCAGCGGCATCGCCTTCTCGACGAACGTGCCCCACACCGTCCGCGGCGGCCCCGACCCGTCGGTGCCCCGCGACCTCTCGGTCCACCGGCCCGGCACCCACGAGACGAAGATGTGCACCGACTGCCACGTCTCCAGTCGCGACGACAACAACGCGATCCTCGCGCAGCTGCTCATGCAGGGCACGAACTACACGAACTT
>JBJTHX010000247.1:0-6636 GCA_046094745.1 Planctomycetia bacterium | reverse complement strand
GCGGCCGTAGAACCGCGAGAAGTCGGCCAGGAAGGCGGTCAACACGCCACCGCCCCAACCCTGGAAGTCCGCAGTCGACCTGGCCGCTTCCGAAACGGTCCTTGCCACCTGCCGGTTCGACCTCGACGGCAGCCTGCGGTTCACCGACGGCTGGATCGTGCTCACCGACCGGCGATTGATCGCCGACAAGCCGGCCTCCGCCGATGGCGATGACGGTGCCGTCCCGCGGTCGTGGCCACTCGACGCCGACACGCACGTCGATGTGCGGATGCGGGCGTCAGTGGGTCGCCTGGAACTGTCTCGGCATGGGCGGGTCGTCGCCCGCTGGTTGTTCACGCCCGCCCGGGCCAAGACGGTGCACGCGCTCGAGGACGCCTGCGACGCCCGGGCGGCGACGCTCCGGGCCCGGGCCGCGCCCAGTGGCCGTGCCGGCCGCGCCGGGCGGAAAGCAGCCGCCAGCGAACAGCCCGCGGAGGATCGCCGGCCCCTGGCCGCTTCAGCGCGGGGCGACGACGATTTCCCGCAGGCCGCCGGCACGGCTTCCTGGCGCACGCTTGCCCGGGTGCTGTCATTCGCCAGGCCGCACGCGGGCATGGCGCTCCTCGGCGGCGTGCTCTCGCTGGCCAGCACCTCCGCGGCCCTCGTGCCCCCGTACCTGACCATGCCGTTGGTCGACCAGGTGCTGATCCCGCGGCAGAACGGGGCCGACATCCCGTTCTCCCTGGTCTGGTGGTATCTGGGTGGGCTCACGCTCGCGGCCGTCGCGGCCTGGCTGCTCTCCTGGGCCCAGACCTGGACGCTCGCCTGGGTGAGCGAACGGATCGCGGCCGGCCTGCGGACGCGGACCTACGCCCACATCCAGTCCCTGTCGCTCGACTTCTTCCAGAGCAAGCGGACGGGCGACCTCATCGCCCGCGTGGGCAGCGACACCGACAAGATCAACGTCTTCCTGTCGGTGAACCTCATCGAGTTCGCCTCGAACGTCATGCTGCTGGCGCTGACGGCCGCGGTGCTCGTGTGGCTCAATCCCACGCTGGCGGCCCTGACGCTCGTCCCCTTCCCGTTCGTCGTCTGGCTGGTCTACGCCGTCCGCGAACGGCTCCGCCAGGGCTTCTCCCGGGCCAGCGTCGCCTGGAGCGACATGACGAGCGTCCTTGCCGACACGATCCCCGGGATCCGCGTGGTGAAGGCCTTCGCGCAGGAGTCGCGGGAGATCGACCGCTTCGTCGCGGCCAACGACCGCGTGCTCGACGCCAACGATCGGGTCAACGTCATCTGGTCGTTCTGCGGGCCGCTGTTCGCGCTGTTCAGCGAGGTCGGTTTGCTCGTCGTCTGGGCGGCGGGCGCGTGGCTCGTGTTCGGCGGCTCGGTGACCGTCGGCGGGTTGACGGCCTTCCTGGCCTACATCTCGCGGTTCTACGGCCGCGTCGAGTCGATGATCCGCATGGTGCCGGCGACGCAGCGGGCGGCCGCCAGCGCGCAGCGGATCTTCGAGATCCTCGATTGCAAGCCGACGGTGGCCGAGGCCGCCGATCCCGTGCGGCCGGGCCGCGTGCGTGGCCGTATCGAGATCGCAAACGTGCACTTCCGCTACGGGGCCCGCGAGGTGCTCCACGGCGTGAACCTGACGATCGAGCCCGGCGAGATGATCGGCCTCGTGGGCACCAGCGGCTCCGGCAAGTCGACGCTGGCCAATCTGGTCTGCCGCTTCTACGACCCCTCCAGCGGTTCGATCAGGATCGACGGCGTCGATCTTCGCGACCTCGCCATCGCCGCCTACCACCGCAACCGCGGCTGCGTGCTGCAGGAACCGTTTCTGTTCTTCGGCACGATCGCCGAGAACATCGCCTACGGCCGGCCCGACGCCGCCCGCGAGCGGATCGTCGAAGCCGCCCGCGCAGCGGGCGCCCACGACTTCTTCCTCGCCCACCCGCTGGCCTCCGACACGCGGGTGGGGGAGCGGGGCGGCTCGCTCTCCGGCGGCGAACGGCAGCGGCTCTCGATCGCCCGCGCGCTGCTCGTCGACCCGCGGATCCTGGTCCTCGACGAGGCGACGTCGGCCGTCGACGTGGAGACCGAGGCGATCATCCAGGCGGCCATCGACCGGCTCGTCGTGGGCCGCACGACGATCGCCATCGCCCACCGCCTCTCGACCCTCCGCCGCGCCGACCGGCTCGTCGTGCTCGAAGCCGGACGGATCGTCGAGACCGGCACGCACGACGACCTGCTCGCGGCCGACGGCGCCTACGCCCGCCTGTACCGCGCCCAGTTGAAGGCCGCGGAAGAGACCGCGGCCGCCGCCGGTTGACACCCCGAGGAGCGCCCCGTGACACGCCACCCGGAAGCCGAGACCACGGTGCGGGCCGCCGCGTCCGCAGGCTGGGTGCTCGAGCGTCACGCCCATGGCCAGCTCGCGTTCGTCTCCGCCGCTGGCACGCGGCACGAGAACGTCGACGTGCTGCGGGCCTTCCCGGTTTCGGCCGCCCGCGGCCCGGTGGCGATCGTCGACGCCGAAGGCGGCGAACTCGCCTGGATCGAGTCGCTGGCGGAAGTCGCCCAGCCGCTGCGCTCGCTCGTGGAACGCGAACTCGCGGAGCGGGAGTTCCTGCCGGTGATCCAGCGGATCGAAGCCGTCTCCGAGGGTGAGCCCGCCGAGTGGACAGTGGCGACCGACCGTGGGCCGCACCGCTTCAAGGTGGGACACGTCGATGACGTGGTCCGGCAGCCGGACGGCGTGGCCTTCGTCACCGACACCCACGGCATCCGCTACCTCATCCCAAACATCGACGCGCTCGACGGCACGAGCCGCCGGTTGTTCGAGAAGATGTTCTGAATCCGGGTGGCGAAAGGCCCGCGCAGGCGCACTCCGCGGGAAAGTGTCCGGCACGAAGAACGCGCTGCGGACCTGCGGCGAGGCCGGGACCGAGCGGCGCCGGCCATCCCGCCACCCCCGCCCCTTGCGCAGCCTTCCGGCCGACGGCGGCGACCGCTTTGCCTGGCACGTAAGATGGGCCGGTTACAACGCTCCTGCGGCCGTGGTGGCCGAAATCCCGGAAAAAAACCTCGGTTTTTCCTCAACGAGCCGCTTGTGGACCTCGTAGATCGGATTAGTCTCGAAGGGTCTTTTTCAGGAGAGAACTCATGACCCGGTTCGGTGTCCTTTCGCGCTCGAGCACCCTGCGGCGGATCCAGGCTTTCGCCTCCGCCCTTCTCGTCGTCATCCCGCAGTCGCTGGCGCTTCCAACCGCCGCGCTGCCTTCCGCCCGCGCCGAGTGTGGCTGCGGTGCCGCGCCCGTGGCTGCCCCCACCCAGACCTACCGGCTCGACTACCAGACGGTGTACGACGATCGCCAGGTCACCGCGGAGCGGGTGACCTACGAGACCGTCTACGACACGAAGACCTACACGGTGCAGAAGCCGGTGTGGGAGACGCAGACGCAGGAACGTCGCACCACCGTGCAGCGGCCCGTGTGGGAGACGCAGACCCGTGACGAGCGGTACACGGTCATGAAGCCCGTCTACGAGACGGTCGTGGAGGACCGCAGCTACGACGTCACCCGTGACGTGGTCGAGACGGCCACCCGTGACGAGCAGTACACCGTCATGCGGCCCGTCACCGAGACGGTGATGCAGCAGCAGGTGCAGACCGTCCGCAAGCCGGTCTACGAGACGAGCGAGCGGGAGCAGGCCTACACCGTCCAGGAACCGGTCACGCAGATGCGGACCGCCTACTCGGTCGGCAGCCAGGCCGTCGACACCGTCACGCCCATGGTCACGCCCGGCAGCACCGGCCTCGGCTGGTTGCCCGGCGGCTGGACCGTCGATCCGTATTCGGGCCTCGCCGTCTGGCAGCGGGGCGGCTACGTCTGGACGATGACGCCGGGCACGGTCGTCAACCAGGTCAACCGGGTCTACCAGCCGACCTACACCCCGGTCCAGGTCGCGGAGACGACGATGGTCAACCGCGTCGTCACCCAGAAGGTGCCGGTGCAGACCGTCCGCTACGTGGACGAGCAGGTGGTCTCGCAGGTGCCGGTGCAGACGACCCGCATGGTCGCGGAGACCGCGGTCCGCCAGGTGCCCGTCCAGACCGTCCGCAAGGTCGTGGAGCGGGTCGAGAACAAGGTGCCGGTCACCGTCTGCAGGATGGTGCCGGAGGAGCAGGTCCGCCAGGTGGCCTTCCAGGTCTGCCGCTACGTCACCGAGGAGAAGGTCGAGCCGGTGCAAGTGCAGGTGATGAAGTACGTCACCGAGGAGCGGACCATGCAGTTGCCGCGGGTCGTCGAGAAGAAGACGCCCTACACGTACACCGTCCGCTCGCCGCGGGTCGTCGTCACGAAGGTGCCGCTCGATCCCTGCGGCAATCCGCTGCCGGTCGCGCCGGCGGCCGCGTCCCGGCCGACCGCGGCCGCCGCGCCCGTGCTCTCCGCTTCTGAGGCGACCGCCGCCAAGACCTTCAGCAGCGACAAGCCGGCCGACCAGCCGCAGACACCCGAGGGCTGGGGTGGCTCCGCCCTGCGGCACGTCGACCCGGACAAGGCGGGCGGGTATCGGGTCGAGAAGCCTGCCACCGACGCCGCACCGGAGTTGCGCAAGATCGAGTCGATCCCCACGCCGGCCGCGAAGGAGCCGGCCGCGGCCGCCGCGCCCGCCCAGGAGCCGACGGTCGCCCCGACCGGGCCGAGTGTCTTTCCGCCACCGCCGGCCACCGACGCCCGGGACGTGCCCGCGGCCGAGACCTCCGGCCGGCCCTGGATCGGCCGCCCCGCCGCGGGCCACTCCACCTGACGGGCCGCCGCGCGGCGCGACGGGCTACCATGATGGTCGGTCGGCCGGGAGTCCGGATCTCGACCCGGAGATCGTCACCATGCGGCTCGTCAATCCACTCGTCGGCCTGCTCTTGGCCGCGCTGCTCGCCACCCACTGCCACCAGGCGCTGCCGGCCGCCGAGCCCAGGCGGGCCCTGATCGTCGACGGGCAGAACAACCACGCCATCTGGCCAAAGACCAGCCGGATGATGCGGAAGTACCTCGAGGAGACGGGCCTCTTCCGGGTCGACATCCAGACCCACGCCCCCCAGGGCGAGGACCCGAACTTCAAGCCCGCGTTCGCCGACTATGCCATCGTGGTCAGCAACTTCGGCCACGGGGCGGACCCGTGGCCGGCCGCGACCCGCACGGCCCTCGAGGACTTCGTCCGTGGCGGTGGCGGCCTGGTGGTCGTCCACGCCGCCGACAACTCGTTCCCCGAGTGGCCCGCCTTCAACGAGATGATCGGCCTCGGCGGCTGGGGGGGCCGCAACGAGAAGAGCGGCCCCTACGTCTACTACGACGCCGCTGGCAAGCTCGTGCGTGACGAGTCGCCCGGCCCCGGCGGCAGCCATGGGCCGATGACGGAGTTCCCGGTGGTGATCCGCGATGCCGCCCACCCGATCACTAGCGGGATGCCGGCGCGATGGATGCACGCCAAGGACGAGCTGTACGACAGCCTGCGGGGCCCCGCGGTGAACATGCGGGTGCTGGCCACGGCCCATTCCGCGAAGACCGGCCGCCACGAGCCGATGATCATGACGATCGACTACGGCAAGGGCCGCGTCTTCCACACGCCCATGGGTCATGGCGACTATTCGATGGAGTGCGCCGGCTTCATCACCACCTTCCAGCGCGGCAGCGAGTGGGCCGCGACCGGCAGGGTGTCGCTGCCGGTGCCCGAGGACTTCCCACGGGACGAGGTCCGCAGCCGGAAATTTCCCGACTGATCGGCGACCGATTGGCAGCGGGGCGCGCCGCGGGTACATTTCCGCCAGCCCGACGCATTTCTCGGACCGCCACGCATGGCCGGCAAGGTCACGGACGACCGCTCTCCCGCACCGCATGCCGCGCTGGTCGCGGCCGCCCACGACCCGGCCGACGGCGGTTTCGACGGCTCGGGCGTCCACCGGCTCTACTCCGCGGCCCTCTTCGCCGACGTGCTCGGCGTGCCGGCCGCGGCGGTGCGGCACTGGACCCGTGGCGGCCTGCTCGAGCCCGTCCGCCGTGCCGGATCGCTCGAGTGGTTTGATTTCCCGCAGCTCGTCGTCGGCCGCCATCTGGCGCGGCTGCTCGCCGGCGGCCTCTCACTGCGGGAGATCGACGCCAAGCTCTCGGCCCTGGCCCCGGGCGGCGGGCCGGCCGTCGCGGGCGTGGCCGAACGGATCGTGGCCGACGGCCGACGGCTGAGCATCCGCGCCGACGGGCTCCTGCTCGGTGCCGGGGGGCAGATGCAGTTCGCGTTCTATACCGACCGGCTGGACCGCGGCGACCCGCGGGGGGAAGCCCTGCCGGCCATTCTGCCGGGCTGGCCGCCTGACGAGGCCGGGACCGAAGCGGATGCGCGGCGTGGAACCGACAGCGAGGCGTCGGAGATCCTCGACCTGGCCGACGACCTCGAGGCGGCAGGCGAGTTCGCCGAGGCAGCGGAGGCGGTGCGGGCCGTGCTCCAGGCCCAGGGGCCGACGGCGCCGGTGATGTTCACGCTCGCCGAACTGCTCTACCGTGCGGGTGACCTGACGGCGGCCCGCGAGCGCTACTACGCCACGATCGAGATCGATCCCGACCACCTGCGGGCACGGACGAGCCTGGGCTGCGTGCTCGCCGA
>JBJTHX010000246.1:0-3591 GCA_046094745.1 Planctomycetia bacterium | reverse complement strand
GCCCTCGACGGCCCAGCCGCGGCTGCGATCGCCGTCGAAGATCTCCTTCGCGGTCAGCGGCATCAACAGCGGCCTCAACGCCGGCATCAACGTGCTCTACTCGGGCACCGTCGCCGCGGCGATCGAAGGAGCCTTCTTCGGCATCACGAGCGTCGCGGTGTCGCTGGAGTGGGACGAGCACGCCGACTACGCCAGGGCCGCCGAGATCGCGATCGACGTGATCGCGGGGCTCCTGGCCCGCGGTCCGGCACGGGGCAGCCTGTTCAACGTCAACATCCCGACGCGGGCGCTTCACGGCCGGCCGGAACTGCGGGTCGTGCCGATGAGCGTGGTCCGCTACGGCGAGGCCTTCGAGCGGCGGATCGACCCGCGCGGAAGAGCCTATTACTGGGCCTCCAACGATCCCCCGCCGCCTCCCTCGCCCCGCGAGTCCGACGTGACCGCACTGGCGGCGGGCGCCGTCACGCTGACGCCGCTCGACTACGACCTCACGCACCGCGCCGGCATGGACGCCTTGGCCGAGGGGCCGTGGCGGATCGCCCCCCGCGGCGCGTGAGCGGCCGCGGTCAGCGGTTGAGGACCTTGACCGCCAGGAAGATCGCGATCGCGAGGCCGGCGGCCGCGATGAGCCAGAAGCCGAGCGGCAGGCCGGCGAACTCCAGCGGCTTGCGTCGGGGCTTCTTTTCCGCCTGCTCGCCGGCCCCGCCGGCCGACGACGGCGGGCCGCCGACATCGAGCTTGAAGGGCGCCTCGACCGCAGCCGCGCCGCTCCGCGCCGCGGTCGGCCGGGCCGATGTCCTGGGGGCGAGGGAGCCGGAATCGCCGGCCAGCGCCCGGGCGACGGGCAGTCCGCTCGAACTGCTGCCCGGCCGCGCCGGCGGCGCGTAATGCACGTTCGACGAGCCCGGATCGGCGGCGGGCCGCGGGCTGCGCCGGGGCGGCTGCCGCCGCGGCGGATCGAGCCGCGGCCGCGGCCCGCCCTCGGCCGTGGACGCCAGCCAGGCGGCCAGCAAATCGGCGATCTGCTGCGCGGTCTGCGGCCGGGCGTCGGGATGTTTCTCCAGCATCCGGAAGTAGAGTTCCGCGATCGCCGGCGGCACGTCGCCGCGCTCCTCCAGCAGGTTGGGTGGCGGCCGCTTCATGTGGGCCTGGATTCGCTCGGTGATCGAACCCTTGGCGAAGGGAGCCCGCCCGGTGAGTAGGTAGAAGAGCGTGCAGCCCAGCGCGTAGATGTCGGAGCGGCGGTCGGCGACATGGCTGTCGCGGGCCTGCTCCGGGGCGAGGTAGTCGGCCGTGCCGAGCACCTTCTCGTCGTGCTCCTGGGTGAGGGATGCATCCTCGTCGTCGTCGGCGGACCGTGCCAGGGCAAGCCCGAAGTCGAGGATCTTCACGACGCCGTGCTGGTCGAGCATCAGGTTCGCTGGCTTGATGTCGCGGTGGACGAGCCCCGCCTCGTGCGCCCGGTGCAGTCCCAGCGCGGCCTGCCGGATGAAATCGGCCGCCTCCCGCACGCCAAGCGGGCCATCCTGCTTCACCTTCACATGGAGGTCGATGCCGTCCACGTATTCCATCGCGATGAAGTGGATCGACCCCGACGTGTCGAGGTCGATGGGGCGGACGATGTTGGGGTGGTTGAGCCGGAACGCCTCGCGGGCCTCCCGCTCGAACCGCGCCAGGTAGGACGTCTGGTCGACCCGCTTCACCGGGAGCACCTTGATCGCCACGTGCCCGCGGAGCGTGAGATGTTCGGCGAGGTAGACGCTGCTCATGCCGCCCGTGCCGAGGAGCCGCAGCAGCCGGTACTTTCCCAGCACGAATCCCTTGTGGCGGCCCTTTTTCAGCTGCTCGACCTGCCAGTCGGTGAGCAGGCCGGCATCGACCACCGCGCGGACGAGGTCGTCGGGCAGGGGCAGCGACGGATCGGTCCACGGGGCGACGGCGGCCGCCAGCCGCGGTTCCTCCACGAGCCCGCTCTTGCGGATCACGCGCAGGAAGTCCTCGATCGTGTGGATGGTGTCGGCCATGTTGGAAAGTTTGCCCCGGGCCTCCATGATATCCAGTCCATGAACATCGTGCTCTACACGCGGCGCGGCTGCCATCTCTGCGCGGAGGCCGAGGACCTGCTCGCCTGCGCGGGGCGGCGGTTCGAACTAGTCGACGTCGACGCGTTCGCCGCCACGGCCGCGCGGTACGGGCTGCGGGTGCCGGTTCTCGAGGCCGGCGGGCGGGTCGTCCTGGAGGGCCGCTTCGACGCCGCCCGTCTGGCCCGCGTGCTGTCAGAGGCCGAGGTTGAGGCCGCGTCGGGCGAGGGCGTCGACGAGCCCGGCGGCTGACACGAACACCTCCGCGTCCCAGCCCGCCGCTCGCGCCGCTGCGACGTGGCCCGGAGTGTCGTCGCAGAAGAAGATCCGTTCCGGAGGCACGGCGGCCAGGCGGGCGGCAGCGGCGAAGATGTCGGCCGACGGTTTCGCGGCCTGCACCTCGTGGCTGAGCACGATCGCGCGGAACCCGCCCGGCAGGATCGCGTAGCGGCCCTCCAGCAGCTGCCGCCAATGCACCCCGCAGGTGTTCGAGAGGATGCCGATCGGGCAGCCGATCCGCTCCAGGGCCGCGATCACGGGCAGGGTCCCGACCTTGAGCGCGAACATGTCGCTGGCCGCCCGGGCCAGCGCCTCCGGGTCCGAGCGGGTGCCCGTCCGCCGGGAAAACTCGGCGTGGAAGCCCGCCCAGTCGCATTCGCCGCGCTCCAGCGCCTCTTGCAGGCCCTGGCCCATGACGACCTCCTCGATCGCGGCGGGCTCCGCGCCGCAGACCGCGGCCATCTGCCGGAACGCGCGGCCACGGTCGAAGGAGAAGATGACGTTGCCGAGATCGAAATAGACGAATTCAGGTCGCATCGCGAGTCGCGGCCGCCGCCGCTTTCCATCCTTTCCGCAGCATACTATCCTGACCGACGTGCGGCGGCCGCAGGTCGCGACCGGCCGCCTCGCCGCCAGGAAGCGTCCCATGTCCGCCAGTCCGTCCGGCCTCAACCGCTACAGCGCCCGCATCACGAAGCCCCGCTCGCAGGGCGGCTCGCAGGCGATGCTCCTGGGCACCGGCCTCCAGCCGGCCGACCTCGACAAGCCGCAGATTGGCATCGCCAGCATGTGGTACGAGGGCAACACCTGCAACATGCACCTCGACCGGCTGGCGGCCAAGGTCCGCGAGGGCGTGGTGGCGGCCGGCCTGGTCGGCATGCGGTTCAACACGATCGGCGTCAGCGACGGCATGTCGATGGGCACCGACGGCATGAGCTTCTCGCTGCCGTCCCGCGACGTCATCGCCGATTCGATCGAGACCGTGATGCAGGCCCAGTGGTACGACGCCCTCGTGGCGATCCCCGGCTGCGACAAGAACATGCCGGGCTGCCTGATCGCCGTGGCCATCGTGTTGGCGGTGTACATGCCGCCGCAGGCGCCCGCCCCCGGGCAGGCGTGGCGGACGATGTCGGCCCGCCGGCCGTCGTGGATGCGGGCCGGCCCCGAAACGCCCGAGGCCAGGGAGGGCGGGCGCCGGTGGGGCGGGGGGGGGGCGGCGGGGTGGGCGGGG
>JBJTHX010000245.1:0-4590 GCA_046094745.1 Planctomycetia bacterium | reverse complement strand
GGGCAGCGACGCCGTCTCCGGCCCGCTGGAGCGGGGCCCGCTGGAGATGGTGCTGGCGGCCCCCGTCCGACGTTCGGCGCTCTTCTGCACGCAGGCGCTCGCCACGACG
The DNA here is from genome assembly GCA_046094745.1 of Planctomycetia bacterium. Classification (GTDB taxonomy): domain Bacteria; phylum Planctomycetota; class Planctomycetia; order Pirellulales; family UBA1268; genus QWPN01. The sequence continues at coordinate 4,481 of JBJTHX010000245.1, read as the reverse complement.
GCGGCGGCCGCGCTGCTCTGCGGCGTGCTCCTCGCGGCGGTCTGGTCGGCGGTGGCCTGCGGCCCGTGGGCGGGCACGGTCGATCCGGTGCGGTTCGTGCCGGCCGTGGCCAACGTGTTCGGCCTGATGGTCTGCATCGCCGGGATCGCCGCCTGCGTCTCCGCGGCCGACAGCCACCGCTGGCGCACGGTCGGCATCCTCGCCGGGTTCTACGTGTTCTCGATCCTGGCGAAGCTCGTGGGCCGGTTGAGCGGGTCGCTGGGCTGGGTGGGCTACCTGTCCATCCTCAACGCCTACGAGCCGCAGCGGCTGGTGGCGGGCACGGCCGAATCGTGGGAACTCCTCGTGCGCTACGACGCGGCACTGCTGGGCATCGGCCTGGCGGCCTACCTCGTCGGAGCCTTGATGTTCGCCCGCCGCGACCTGCCGGCTCCGCTGTAGCGGCGCACCGCGGCCTTGCCGCATACTATTGTCCCGCCCCGTGAGGAGTCCTCATGTCCACCCGGCCCGCCGGCCCCCGCCACGTTTCCGTCTGGCTGATCGCCGCCTGTCTGCTCGCCCCCGGCATCCTCCGGGCCGACGACGGCGACCTTCCCGGCCAGGCGGATCTCGACGCGGCGATCGAGGCCAAGCTCTCGGTCGGCCAGCTCGACGACTACGCCAAGGTGCTCGAACTCTGCCGGCAGGCCCTGAAGAAGGGGCTCGCGGACGACGCGCGGAAGTTCGCCGAGGATCTCTACACGGGCACGCTGATGGACCGGGCCGGCATGCTCGTCGAGGCGATCTTCGACGCGCCCAAGCCCGACGAGCAGTGGCCGCGGATGCGGGCCTTCGCGATGCGCGACTTGAACGAGGTCGTGGAACGCGATCCGAAGATCGGCCAGGCCCATCTGCTCATCGCCCGACTGGAGTCGCTCCCCCGGGGCGACCGTGAACGGGCCGCGGCGGCGGCGACCAAGGCCTTGGAACTCGTGGGTGACGACCGCCTGCAACGGGCCCAGGCCCACCTCGTGCTGGGCACGGTCGAGGAGGATGTCGAGAAGCGTCTCGAGCAGTTCGGCAAGGCCGTGGAACTCGCGCCCCGCGACGTCGAGGTGCGCCGCACCCGCGGCCTGGCACTGCTGGTGGAGGACCAGTTCGACACGGCCCGCGAAGACCTGCTCGTGGCCACTCAGGAGGAGCCCGACGACGCCTCGCTCTTCGAGGCCCTCGGCATGGCCTGCATGATGGGCGACAAGCTCGACGAGGCGGAGAAGGCCTTCGACAAGGCGCTCGAGATCGAGCCCGACGACGCGGGCGTGCTCCTCCAGCGGGCCCGGCTGCTCGCCGTCCGCGGCGCGAAGGAGCGGTCGCTGGCCGATATCGACAAGGTCCTGGAGGCCACCCCCGACGATGCCGCGGCCCGTGTCCTTCGGGCCCGGGTGCACCAGCAGGCGGGCGACTCGGAGAGGGCGTTGGCCGACCTCGAGGAGGTGCTGCGGAACGAGCCCGACATGGCGGCCGCGTTGGAACTCCGCGGCCTGATCGCCGCCGAGCGCGGCGACTACACCGCCGCGATCCGCGATTTCCGCCGGCTCGTGGCCCGCAACGCCGACGATCCTGTGCTGCTGGCGCAGCTCGGCACCCTCTACCTGGCCGCCAAGCAGCCGCGGGAGGCGATCCGGCGGTTTTCGCGGGCCCTCGAACTCGACGAGGAGAACTTTCCCAGCCGCCGCGGCCGCAGCGACGCGGAGATCACGATCGGCGACCACAAGGCAGCGCTGGGCGACCTCGAAAAGGCGCTGGAACTGCGTCCCGACGACACCGGCGTGCTCAACACCCTCGCCTGGCTCCTGGCGACGTCGCCGGACGACGCGTTGCGGGACGGCAAGCGGGCGATCGACCTGGCCCGCAAGGCCTGCGAGAAGACGGAGTGGAAGGAGGCCCACATCGTCAGCACGCTGGCCGCCGGCCACGCCGAAGCGGGCGATTTCGAGCAGGCGAAGAAGTTCAGCCAGCAGGCGGTCGAACTCGGCGCCAAGGCGGCCGACGTGCTCGAACAGCTGAAGAACGAACTGGCGTCCTACGAGGCGGGCAAGGCGTGGCGGGAACGGCAGGAGGTGGCGGATGCGGGAGCCGAGCCGCTGCCGACGATCCCGGCCGGAGGCGGCACACCTGCCGGCGAGAAGCCGGCTCCGGCGGCCCCTGCCACGCCCCGCCGGCCGTTCGCCGAGTGATGCCAGCCCGGGGCGCATGCCTGGCGTGCTGGCTGGTCGCCGCGGCGACCGCGGCGGAGCCGCCGCGGCCCGTGATGCGGGAGTTGCCGCCCGGGGGCCTCGAACGGGCGCCGTCGCAGCGCGACCTCGTCGACGCGCGGGCGGAGTTGCAGCGTCGATTCCGCGAGCCGCTCGGGCGGGCGAGCACGGCGGCCGGGGCGAACCGGGCGGCCGAGATGCTGCTCGACGCAGCCCGCGCCGAGGAGGATCGCGGCCTCAAGTGGCTGATGCTCACCGAGGTGGGCCGGCTCGCGGCGGCCGCGGGCAACGCCCAGATGGTTGATCAGGCGATCGTCCTCGCCTCGGCGTCCTACGAGTTCGACGAGATCGAGGTGGAACTGCGGGTGCTCGGCGAGATTCCGCTGCGGGCGCTCGATCCGGGCCGGGCGGTCACGCTGGCACAGGTGGCCGAGCGGCTGGCGACGCGGGCCGAGGCCGACCACCGCCTCGACGACGCGGTCGCCGCCCAGACGCTCGCCCTGCGGGCCTGGCAGCGGGCGGGAAACCAGGACGCGGCAGTCAAGGCCGCCGCCCGGCACGATGCGCTCGAACGAGCGCGGGTCGCGCGGCCCGAGCCGTGAGGCGGCCCGTCGTCACCGCGGCACGTAGAAGTGCGAGTAGTTCATGTACGTCGCCCGGTGGCCGGTCGGCCGGATCGATTCGTCGATCTGCCGGGAGGACGTGTCCCGCTGGATCTGCTGCACCTGGTTTTGCAGCGTGCCCATCTGCCGCCGCTGCTGCAACTGCTCGATCTGCTGCTGCTGCTGCTGCAGCTGGGGCATGACCATCTGCTGGTAGACGTTCTGGTTCTGCAGCGGGTTGTCGGCGAAGTTGTAGAGTTGCTGATACGGGCTGAGGGCCGGCCGCCGGTAGATGCTGTTGAAGGGCAGCGTTCCCGCATTGCCGCCTCCCTGGGCGCCGGCTGCAAAGGCGGCGCGGCCGCCCTGGGCCTCGGCCGTCGCGGCCACGAGTGCCGCGGCCAGGCCCACGATGAGAAACGCTGCCTGGCGGCCGCGTCGCAATCCGCTCGGAAACCCGTTCATGGCCCACTCCTCGCTGCGAGCCGTCGGCTCGCTCGGATCAACGCAATCATACGGCAGGAAACCGCGTCGGGCCATCACTCGGCCACCTTCGGCATCTGGGCCTCGTACCGCTCCACGACGCGATCCATGAGGGTCTTGAGGGCGGCCTTGACCAGCGGCTTGTCGTGGATCCAGGCGGCGAACTCCTCGCCGTGGGCGACGTAGGCCTCACGCAGCCAGGCCGGCGCCTCGGTCAGCATCCACGCCCGGAAGAGCAGCCACTGCGGATTCTCGGCCCCGTACACCTCGCGAGCCACCCAGCAGAAGGTGTTGGGATTGAAGCCGTACGGGAAGCGGTTCATCTGCTGGATGGCACTGGAGCCGAGCAGGACGAAGCCGAAGATCCGCTCGAATGGAGCCGTGATCTTGCCGATCACGCTGTCGAAGGCGACCCATTGGTCCTGGGCGATGAACACGCGATCGCCCGGCAGCAGCTGATAGTTGGTGGCGGTCGAGCCGCCCTTCATGATCGACTCGATGTTCACCGGGAGCACCTGGTCGCAGCCCACGCCCGAGGGGGCGGGCCGGGCGATCCAGATATCCTTGCTCGAGAGCCTGGAGAGACCGTTGATCTGCGAGACGGCGTCGAGGACGGTCTCGTTGCCGGTTACCGGGAAGCGGGCCACGTTGTCGCCATAGCCGGCCCCCTCGGTGATCACATAGTAGACCTTCGAGTTGTAGGAGAAGACGTCCACGCTCACGAGCGGGGCGTCGAGGAACTGGGCGAGGTGCTTTTCGATCGCCGCCTTCGCCTGCTCGAGCGTCAGGCCGGTAATGTAGACGCTGCCATAGGTGCCAAGATTGATCGTGCCGTCGGGGCCGATGAGGTGCTCGCCGGCGATCTGCTGCTGGCCGGCCGCCTGGGCCAGCGTGAGCGAGACCTGCGGCTCGCGGAGCACCCGCTTCAAGTGGCGAAAGACGGCGTCCTGGGCCTCCTCGAGCGACTGCCCGCCCACCATCACCTTGCCGTAGGACGGGCCGAGGTCGAGCATCCCGCCCGGCTCCACGACGTACAGCCCGTTGATCGGCTGCTCCAAGAGCGTGCCCTCCACGATCACCTGGAGGGTGTCGAAGGCCTGGATCTTGAAGGGCGGCTTGGGCACCACCCGGAGGGCGGCGATCAGGTGGGTGTCCGGCGGGTCGA
>JBJTHX010000244.1:0-7664 GCA_046094745.1 Planctomycetia bacterium | reverse complement strand
ACCCTGCCGAAGACGCAGGCTCGCGTTCCCGATGAGAACAGGTCGGCGGCGATCAGGCCGCGGTTGACCATCTCGGCGTAGGCGTTGGCCGCAAGCGTGCCACCCCGGTCCGCCTGGGATGCCTGCGTGAGCCGGGAACCGGCCGCCGGGAGGATGGCCGCAATGCTCGTCAGGCCAATCACGAGGATTCCGCAGGCGACGAGCACCTCCAGAAGCGAGAGGCCAGCACGGGATTCCCGCACGGACGTGACGGACGTGTGACTCATGACATTCACTTCCCGAAGGCGATGCCTTCCCTCGCCTTGGCCCGGGCGGCTCGCAGGGCGGTCGCGTTGGTGGCCGACTGCGGCACGTTCGACGATACGGAGACCCGGCCCGTCTGCGGGTGCACGACGACCCAGGCCGAACGGTCTGTTGCCAGGGCGGTGCCGGCAGTGACGTCGTCTCGCGAAGCGACCAGGAGGTAGATCGGCGCTACCGGGTGCGTGGGCTGCAGCGTGGGGGTGCCGAGGACGTTCTGCATCAAGGCGTCGATCTCGCCGACGCTGTCGAAGGTGATCGCGATCGCTCCCTTGGCCGACAGGTCGCTCCAGTTGGTGTCGAACGTGGTGCCGTCTCCGACGCCGCTGTACCGCAGGTCGATCGCAACCTGTTTCGGCAGTTCGTAGGCCGTCGCCGCCTCGTTGGGATAGCGGGCGATGAAGACGCTGAAACCACCACCGGCCACCGGCTTGGGCCAATTCGTGTTCTGCGGACCCTGACCGTTGACGGTGCGGAAACTGACCACGTTCGACGCGAAACTCATCCAGGCCGTCGGCGGTTGCACGCCCCGTGCATCCCGCTCCTGGAACCGGATCTTGGAGCCGCGGGCGAGGTCGGCCGCGTCGGCGTTGTCGGGCTCGATGGACCCCGACGCGGAAGGCGCGCCCATGTTCGACGGCGGCATCCCGCTGGTGCACGATCCGGTGATCAGCGGCAGCATGTCGGCGGCCGACACCGTGTACACCGCCGGCGATCCCGCAACCGCGGGCTCGAGGATCACCCCGGCCCCGGCGGGATTGCCCAGGGAACGCGACTGGGCGGCAAGCAGCACCGAGGCGATCGACTGCGCGGCCTGCCGGATCTGGCCGGCGTTGCTCGGCCGACCGCCGTTGAGCACGAGACCGAACAGCATCGCGAAGATGCCGGCCACGACGAGCAGTTCGACAAGCGTGAAGCCACGGCGACTCATCGGGTGGCCTCCGCGTCGAGATTGGTGATGTTGTCTGTCGCCCCGGCACCATCAGGACCACCGACGTCGCTGCCGGCAGGATCACCGCATTGGGTGCCGGCGGCGGAAAGGTTGCCCGAGCCGTTCACGCGGATCGCGTTGGTCCCGTCGGCGCCTCCCGAGAAGACCAGCGGCCGCATGGTGCCGCCCTTCGCAGGCGCCACGGCACCGACCGTGAAAGGCGCCGTGGTCGAGAAAAATCGGTCGCCGCCGGGCGGCAATTCCAGTGCGGCCGGCCAGAGTACGTAGCGGATAGGGTTGCCCCTGGCATCGAGAAACTCGAACGCGCCGTCGCCGTCGATGTCACCCTTGGCGCTCGATCCGATCGCGCCGCAGTCGAGGCAGTCGGCGATCCCGCCCTGCATCACGATCATGAACAGGCATTCGGCGTCGGCGTAGGCGCTCGTCGGCCAGGCGGAATTGAGCGCGCGGATCGCCTGGAAGACACCGACATAGGCCGATTGCGCCGCTGTTCGCGGCACGCCCGCGGTATTGTTCACGATCGCCTGCACATCCACCCAACTGTCGGGCATCTCCGCACTGGCCAGCCGCCGCAGGTAGGCGGCCCGCGCGGCGGACTTGTTCGACCCCGTGAGCGCCGAAGCCGGCACGGGCCGCGACGGATACGTGGTGAACTGCTGCTTGAGCACCTCGTCGATCCGTGCGATCAGGGCCTGCGTCGCCTGCTTCCGCTGACTGACCCGGGCCGCAGAGACCCCGGCGCCGAGCAGCGCCATCAGCACCAGGATGATCGATACGACCACGAGCAGTTCGACGAGGCTGAACGCCTGACGACGGACCGGCACGGCATGGCGGGGATTCGCGGTCATGACAGGTCGTTGATCAGTTTGATGAGCGGCATGAACAGGGCGACCACGATGAAGCCGACGGCGCCGCCGAGAAAGATGATGAGCAACGGCTCCATCAGGCTCGTCAGGCTCTCGGTCAGCACCGCCACCTCCTCGTCGTAAGTGTCGGCGACCTTGTAGAGCATCGTGTCGAGTTCGCCGGACTCCTCGCCCACGTCCACCATGTTCACCACGAGGTCGTCCACGACGGGCTTCTTGTAGCGGACCAGGTACATCAGGGCTCCGACGACAGGTACGAAGGCCGTCCAAAAAAGGAGCGCCACCACGTTAAACGGCGGCACGGCGTAGGTTTTCAGGGGCTTGGCGATCGCCTCCCCGTCCCGGATGGAGTCGGAAACCTTGGCAAACAGCCGCTCGAACATGGAGTTGCCCGAGGTCTCCTTGGTGATGTTGAGCGCCTCCAGGATCGGCACACCGCTGGACAGCAGCGTGCCGAGCGTGCGGGAACTGCGGGACAGGATGTTCTTCTCGACGAGGGCGCCGAAGATCACCACCTTGAGCATGAACAGGTCCCAGCCGAAGCGGCCGTACGGGATCAGCTTGATCAGCTTGACGAGAATGTTGATGCCGAACGGGATGGCTGGGATCAGGTACCAGTAGTTCACGACCCAGGTGGAGATGTCGATCAGCATCTGTGTCATCGCGGGCAGTTCGCTGCCGAAGTCGTCGAAGATCTTTTTGAACTGGGGCACGATCTTGATCATGATGAAGGCCAGGATGCCGACGGCCACCATCACCACCACGATCGGATAGACGAGCGCGCCCTTCACCTTGCGCTTCAGCGACTCGCTCCGTTCCATGAACTCGGAGAGCCGTCGCAGAATCACCTCCAGGGCGCCGCCAGCCTCGCCGGCACGGATCATGTTGCAATACAGCCGGTCGAAGGCCTTGGGGCTCTTCGACATCGCCTCCGAGAGCGTGGCCCCTCCCTCGATCTCGTCGCACACATCGAGCAGGCAGTTCTTCAGGCGGCCCGGCTTCTGCATCTCGGCGAGGAGTTTCAGGCTCCGCAGGATCGGCAGGCCGGCGTCCTGCAGGATCGAAAGCTGACGGGTGAAGAGCGTCAACTCCTTGCCTTTCACGCCCCCGAGCGCGAAGGTCCGGCCCGGCTTGCGGCCGCCGGCCGCCTTCCCCGAAACCGCCTTGGCCTTCTTGGCCCGCAGCTTCGTGACCATGTAGCCCATCGAGCGGATCGTGGCCTGGGCTTCCGCCTCGTTCGCGGCGTCGACCGTGTCGCGGATCTCCTTGCCGGTCGCCGCGTCGATGGCTTCGAACTGGAAGGTGGGCATCGTCAGGCCTCCAGGATCGTCTCGCGGATGACCTCTTCGGCGGTCGTGATGCCACCGAAGACGCCCTCCATGCCGGATTCGCGGAGCGTCACCATGCCGCCCCGCCGCGCCGCCTCCCGGAGATCCTCCGTGGAGGCGTTCCGCATCACCAGGTCACGCAGTTCATCGTTCATGATCAGCAGTTCGAAGAGCCCCATGCGGCCCTTGTAGCCGGTGCGGTTGCACTTCTCGCAGCCGCGGCCGCGGAAGAACTTCTTCCCCACCGTCTGGTCCGACGTCACTTCGAGGTCGGCGAGCACGTCGGCCCCCGGCACCACCTCCTCACGGCAGTTGGAGCAGATCCGTCGCACCAGCCGCTGGGCCAGGATCGCCTCGACGGTGGCCGTGATCAGGAAGGGAGGCACGCCCATGTCGCGCAACCGCGTGACCGTCGACGGGGCGTCGTTGGTGTGGAGCGTGGAGAAAACCATGTGGCCGGTGAGCGAGGCCTGCACCGCGATCTCCGCCGTCTCCACGTCGCGAATCTCCCCCACAAGGATCCGGTCGGGATCCTGGCGGAGGATCGCCCGCAGGCAGGCGGCGAACGTGTTGCCGATCTCCGCGTCGATCGGCACCTGCACGATGCCGTCGATGTCGTACTCGACCGGGTCCTCGGTCGTGATCAGTTTGTCATCGATCTCGTTCAATTCGGAGAGGGCCGAGTAGAGCGTCGTCGTCTTCCCCGATCCGGTGGGCCCGGTGACGAGCACGATCCCGTTGGGCCGCTTGATCACCTCGCGGAACCGCCGCAGCATCGGCGGCTCCATCCCCACCTTCTCCAGGTCGAGGGACACGACGCCGCGGTCGAGCACCCGCATCACGACGCTCTCCCCGAACAGCGTCGGCAGCACGCTGACGCGGAGGTCGACGGGATGGCCGCCGACGTTCAACTCGATGCGTCCATCCTGCGGCAGCCGCCGCTCGGCGATGTCCAGGTTTGCCATCACCTTGATCCGCGTCGTGATCGCGAACGCCAGGTGCTTGGGTGGCGGCACCATCTCCTGAAGCACGCCGTCGGCCTTGAGCCGGATGCGGAACTCGGTCTCGAACGGCTCGAAGTGGATGTCGCTGGCGCCGTCGCGGAGGGCCAGCAGGAGCACCATGTTGAGCAGTTTGCGGACCGGCGCGCTCTCGGCCAGCGCCTCGACGCTCGTCAGGTCGGCCGGCCCCTCGCGGCCCGCGGCGGCCGCCGCCGCGGCCGCGAGCTCGTCGTCCTTCTCCAGGTCCTCGACGAGCGACTCGACGCTCTCGGTCTCCGACGAATAGAGCTTTTCGATCGCCTTCGTGATCTCGGGCTCCGTCGCCACGCAGAGGTGGATGTCGTACCCGAGGAAGGTCCGCAGCTCGTCGGCGACCTGAATCTTCTGCGGCTCGGAGGAGGCGACCGTCAGCCGGTTGCCGTCGAGCGCCAGCGGCACGACGCGGTACAGCTGCGCCATGGGCTCGCTGAGGATGCGGAGCACCTCGGCGGGAATCTGCCGGTCGTAGAGCGTGACGAACGTGGTGCCCCACTGCTCCGCCAGGGCCTCGCCGAGCTGCTCGTCGGTGTAGAAGCCGAGCGACACGCCCACCTTGCCCAGCAGCTCGCCACCCCGGGAGGATTGTTCTTCGAGCATCGTCGCGAGCTGCGGCTCGTCGATGAGCCCGAGATCGATCAGGATCTGTCCCAGCCGCTTGAGGGCCATGGCTAGCGCTCCATCTCCTTGGCGGCCTTTCGAGCGACGGTCTCCTCGTCGTCGAAGATGCCCTGCTTCGCGTTGGTGATCCGCCGGGCCAGCTCGTCCACGTTCTGGGCCTTCGCGAGCACGTCCTCCTCCGTCACCTTCTTCTCATTCCAGAGCTTGAACAGGTGGTCGTCGAGGAGCTGCATGCCCAGCTTCGCGCCGGTCTGGATGGCCGAGTTGATGCGGAACGTCTTGTTCTCGCGGATCAGGTTGCCGATGCCGGGCGTCACGACGAGCACCTCGTAGGCCGCCACGCGGCCGCCGCCGATCTTCGGCAGGAGGGTCTGCGACAGCACGCCGAGGATCGCGGTGGAGAGCTGCGTGCGGACCTGCTCCTGCTGGTTCGTCGGGAAGGCGTCGATGATCCGGTTGACGGTGCCCTGGGCGCCCGTGGTGTGCAGCGTGCCGAAGACCACGTGCCCCGTCTCGGCGGCCGAGATGGCGGCCTCGATCGTCTCCAGATCGCGGAGCTCGCCCACCAGGATCACGTCGGGGTCCTGCCGGAGGGCCCGCCGCAACGCCTCGGAGAAGCTGGGCACGTCGGTCCCGATCTCCCGCTGGTTGACGGTGCTCTTCTTCGAGTAGTGGTAAAACTCGATCGGGTCCTCGATCGTGATGATGTGGTGGTCGAAGGTGTCGTTGATGTAGTCGATGAGGCCGGCGAGCGTGGTGCTCTTGCCCGATCCGGTCGGTCCGGTCACGAGAAACAGGCCGCGGGGCCGCGTGACCAGCTTCTTGCAGACGGCCGGCACTCCGAGCTGCTCGGGAGAGAGCAGCTTGTTGGGGATCTGCCGCAGCACCATCGCCACGCTGCCCCGCTGTTTGAACACGCTGACGCGGAACCGGGCGAGATCCTTGAAGGCGAAGCCGAAGTCACAGCCGCCCTTCTCGGCGAGCTCGGCCTGGCACCGCTCGGGCGTGATCGCCTTCATCAGGCCGTTGGTGTCGTCGGCCGTGAGCACCTTCGTGGCCTGGGCCTTCATGTGGCCGTCGATGCGAAACACCGGCGGGATGCCGGTGGTGATGTGGATGTCGCTCACCCCACCCTTGACCGCCGCCATGAGCAACTTGTCGATCTGGACCGTGCCGCCGCCCACCTTCGGCATCGCGTAGGGCGACTCCCCGCCGGCCGCCTCGGCCTCGGCAGGGGCGTCGTCGGTCATGTCGAGTTCGAGCGGGGCGTCGGCAGCCGCCGACTCCGTGGCGGGCGCCAGCACGAGCACTTTGGTGCCCTGCACGTCGAGCAGCCGGCCGGTGAACTCGCCGAGGCCCGTCGAGAACGAAAACCTCGCCGGATCACCGCCCGCGGGCAGCACGGCCGCGGCAAGAGTCGCCACTTCCTCGGCGGAGAAGGTCCGCGTCTTCAAGGGACGCAACTGATCGTTGATCCGCAGCATCGGCACGGCGCCGCCGGACAGCCGAAGCTCGGTGCCGTTGTTGTCGAGCGCCACCTTGAGCAGCTTCTCGACCTGTCCAAACGCGGAGGACGAAACCGAGCTCATAGGCTCCGCTCCTCGCAGCGGGCGGCTGCGGACGGGAGGCTCGGCGGGAGGCGGGGGGGCCCGAACACGGCGGCAGGGTCGCTGGACGTTCGGCCAGGGCCCCTGACAGCCGCCGAAGTCTCTTCAAGAATTATGCGCTTCATCGGCTGAAAAGTCTCCTTCGCCCCGACAAAAATCCCGCGGCCCGCCGAATTTCCCGGGCGGCGGCCGGTTTTCGCCGGAGCCCGGACCTCAGTTCTCCACTCGCTTCGCCACCCGGAACACCTCGTCGAGCGTGGTGATGCCCCGCAGGGCCTTGTGCACGCCGTCGTCGAACAGCACCCGCATGCCCTGCCCGACGGCGGACCGGCGAATCTCCTGGGTGGCCGCCCCCTGGAAGGTGAGTTCGCGGATCTTGTTGGTCATCACCATCAACTCAAAGATGCCCAGCCGCCCCTAGTAGCCGGACTTCTGGCAGTTCGCGCAGCCCCGGCCCTTCATGAAGGTCGCCCCCTTGAGCATCTCGGCCGTGATCCCCGCCGATTCGATCTGTGACTCCAGCGGCTGATGGGGCTGCTTGCACTTCGTACAGTTGACGCGGACGAGCCGCTGCGCGAGCACGGCGATCACGCTCGAGGCCACGAGGTAGGCCGGCACGCCCATGTCGATCATGCGGGTGATCGCCCCGGGCGCGTCGTTGGTGTGCAGCGTGGAGAACACGAGATGGCCGGTGAGTGAGGCCTGGATGCCCATCTTGGCCGTCTCGGTGTCGCGCATCTCGCCCACCAGGATCACGTTCGGGGCCTGCCGCAGCATCGAGCGGATGACGCGGGCGAAGTCGAGGCCGATCTGGTGCTTGATCTCCACCTGGTTGATGCCGGCCAGGTAGTACTCGACCGGATCCTCGGCGGTGATGATCTTCGTGTCGGGCCGGTTGAGTTCGTTGAGCGAGGCGTAGAGCGTGGTCGTCTTGCCCGAGCCGGTGGGGCCGG
>JBJTHX010000243.1:0-3289 GCA_046094745.1 Planctomycetia bacterium | reverse complement strand
GAAAGGGGGCGGGGAGCGGCGGGCGGCGGCCCGGGGACGGTCAGCCGTCCTTCGGGGCGTCGGCCTGTGGCAGCGGCGCGCCGAGCTGCGCGAAGAGCTGGAGCACGCCGTTGAAGTGGGCGAGACGGGGACCGTAGCGGTCGATGAACTCGCCGAGGGCGTACTCGCTGTCGGCGAAGTCGTCGCCGCTCTCCGCCGCCTCGCGGGCGATCGTGGAGAGGAACTCGGTGTGCACCTTGGTGAGCGATTCGGCGGCCCGGCGGCACGACTTCGCGAGCTGCGGGTTGGCCTCCTTCCAGGCCTTGAGTTCCGCCACCCGCTGCCGCTGCTGGAGCGAGACCTGGTTGACCAGTTCCGCGAGCAGTTCGTTGGCCTTGTGCTGCAGGAGCACCATTTCCCGCAGGACGGCCGCCACGTCGCCGGTGCCCAGCGCGGCCGCCGACGCCTGCGCCGGCGCCGACGTGCCGGCCGAGATGTCGAGCTGGGTGAAGAGGGGAGGCACGTCGCTCATGGAATCCCTCGCGGCCTGGGCCGGGGCGACATCGCTCGCGGCCTCGGCTTCTATCGTAGGCAGGATCTCCGGGGTTTGCCACGATCGGCCGTTTCTTCTGCGCCACCCGCAGGGTTTCTCCAGAGTGGCAGCGCACGGCTCCGCTGGGGCCGGGCAGGGAGGGCTGCGGGCGGCCGCTCAAGTGGCCGCCGGGCCGCGCCCGATGGATGCAAGCGCCCGCAGGAGGCCGCAGGGAAGCGGTCGTCCGGTCGGGCGGTGGAGCGGCACCACGGCATGGAGCAGCAGGGAGCGGCGCGGCCCGACGGGCCGACATTCGGATTCCTGACCGTCGTCGAGTCGGCGGCGCACGGCGTGTTCGGCGGCTACCTGCTCGTCGATGTGCTCGGCAGGCCCGTGGAGTTCCACTGCACGACGCCCGTCAAGGTGTCGCGGGCCCAGCAGATCCTCTACGGCCCCACGCTCCACGGCCACCTGCACGGCCGGCAGATCGGGGCCACGTTGCTGGCCGAGGCGAAGGCCGCGCCGGACGTCGTCCTCACCGACACGGAGTCGATGCTCCAGGTCCGCCCGCACACGGGACTGCCCGTGGCGCTCGTGCGGCGGGCCGACGCGGCCGACGGCGGCGCGGGGTTCACGATCGGCGCCGCGCGGGTGCGGCCGCACGAGACCGACGCCCCGCGGGAGACGGCCGTGCGCGAGCGGCTCGCCGAACTCGGGGTGACGGTCGACCTGTGCGAACCGTTCGAGCGGATCCGGGCGGCGATCGACGAGGCACAGCGGCACTCGTAGGCCGCCGGAGGATCCGTGAAGGACGACGTCCAGCCCGCCGTGCAGGTGCCGGTGCGGTCGCTGCATCGCGCCGGCCTCGCGCTGCCGCCGGTCGGCCTCACCCCGCCGCTCGCGCCGCCGATCCCGCGGCCGGCCGCGGTGCGGCTGCCGCTCGGCGAGTTGGCCGTGCGGGCCGTCCGGGTGCCGCTGCTCGCACCGCCGCGGGTCACGAGCTACCACTTCACCACCGCGGCCGTCCCGCCACCGGTGCGGCAGCCGGTGGCGGCCGTGCCACGGTCGGCCCTGCCGTCGCCTGGAGGCCCGGCCACGGAGCCCGTGCCGGCGGAGGCCCGGCCGCGGGCGCGGATCGCGCCGCCGCGGGACGTCGTCAAACTCGCCGAGCGGTTTTTCTACCTGCTGCAGCCGGACCTGGAGACGATGCTCCAGGGTGGGCGGCTCGAGTTCCCGCGGGAGCCGTTTCCCTTCCAGCTCGACGGCATGGCGTTCCTCGTGCCGCGGCACGGCGCGGTGCTCGCCGACGAGATGGGGCTCGGCAAGTCGATGCAGGCGATCTCGTCGATCCGGCTCCTCGTGCGGAGCGGCGAGGCCCGGCGGGTGCTCGTGGTCTGTCCCAAGGGCCTCGTCTCCAACTGGACCCGTGAACTCGCCGACTGGGCGCCGGAGCTGGTCGTGGCGGTGGTCGAGGGGGACCCGCAGCATCGCCGCTGGCAGTGGACGCTCCCCGACGTGCCGGTGAAGGTGGCCAACTACGAGGTGCTCGTCCGCGACCGCGAACTCGTGGCCGAACTCGGCCTCACGTTCGACCTCGTGGTGCTCGACGAGGCCCAGCGGATCAAGAACCGCTCCAGCCAGACGAGCCATGCCGTGCGGTCGGTATCCCGGGCCCGCAGCTGGGCGCTCACCGGCACGCCCGTGGAGAACAGCGCCGAAGACCTCGTGGGGATCTTCGAGTTCGTGGCTCCGGGGACGCTCAACGAACGGATGGCGCCCCGAGCGATGGGGGCGGCCGTCGCCGACCACGTGCTCCGCCGCACGAAGGACAAGGTGCTCCAGGACATGCCGCTGCGGCTCAACCGCGACGAGCGGATCGAGCTCGGCGCCGAGCAGCGGGAGACATACCGCCGGGCCGAGGAGGAGGGCGTGCTGCGGCTGGCGGGCATGGGCGCGGAGGCCACGATCCGGCACGTCTTCGAGCTCGTGCTGCGGCTCAAGCAGATCTGCAACTTCGACACGGCGACCGGCGAGAGCGCGAAGCTCGACTGCCTGGAGGCGGAACTCGAGGAGGTGCAGGCCAGCGGCCGCAAGGCGCTCGTCTTCAGCCAGTGGGTGGAGACGCTCGGCCGGCTGCGGGGCACGCTCGACCGGTTCGGGGCCCTCGAATACCACGGCGGGATGTCGACGGCCGCCCGCGACGAGACCATCCGGCGGTTTCGGCACGAGAAGAAGCACTCGGTGCTCCTGCTCTCCTACGGGGCCGGGGCCGTGGGGCTGAACCTGCAGTTCGCGCAGTATGTCTTCCTCTTCGACCGCTGGTGGAACCCGGCCGTGGAGGACCAGGCGATCAACCGGGCCCACCGGATCGGTGCGGCCGGGGCCGTGACGGTGACGCGATTTCTTTCCGTGGACACGATCGAGGAGCGGATCGACGAGGTGCTCCGCCGCAAGCGCGACCTCTCCGACACGATCCTCTCCGAGGCCGAGGCCCCGGCGGCCAGCGGCCTGACGGCCGAGGAGCTCTTCTCGCTCTTCCGGCTCGCGCCGCCGGCGCGGCTCATCGCCCGGCCCGACTCCGCCGCGGCCTGACGCGGGCCGGCGCAGGTGTCTCGCGTGACGTCCTCCCCGTTTCTCGATCCATCCGGGATGTTAGGTTTTTTGACCTTGGCATCACCAGAAAGGGTGGGTTTTTCGGATGGGAAAGAAGCACTTTTCGGAAGAGCAGATCGCGTTCGCTTTGAGGCAGGCTGAGTCGGGCACTTCGGTGGCCGAGAT
>JBJTHX010000242.1:0-5434 GCA_046094745.1 Planctomycetia bacterium | reverse complement strand
TCCTCCCGGGCGGCGCGAAGTACCTCGACCTGCCGGGCATGCTCGCCCTGCGGGCGCCGTGGCCCCCTCGCCCGCCAGCCACAGTGGCCGCGGCGCCCGCAGGGCGAGCATGCCCGGCAGGTCGAGGTACTTCGCGCCGCCCGGGAGGACCCTTGCGGCGCGGTAGTCCGTCAACGCCGCGAACCGGAAGCCGCCGGTGTCGATGGCGGCCCGGTCGACGGCGTCGCCGGCCACGGCCAGGGCCGCCGCGGCGACCGGTCCGGCGTCGCCGAAGGCGGCGAGCACGATCCGCTTGGGCTTCCTGCCCTCGGCATCGCCGGTGCGGAGGAACGCCAGGATCGTGAGCACGTCGTGGACCCGCTGCGCGAAGAGCGTGTGGTTGTAGCAGTAGGTGTAGGCCGGCACCTCGCGGGGATTCGCGACGAGCCGATTGGCGACGGGCGCGGGATCCGCCTGCCGGAAGAGGTCGGCACCGACCACCGTGGCGCCGGCGGCGAGCAGGTCGCGCACCGGCCCGGTGGGCCGGCGGTCGGCATCCTCGAGGCCGCGCCGGCCCGTGCCGTCGAGCCAGAGCACGACGTCACCCTGCCATCGCTTCTCGGGATGCAGCCATGTCACCGCGACCTCCTCGCGGCGCTGCTGGTTGCGGAGGATGCCCTCGATCCGCAGGTGGCCGTCCGCGGCGACCTTCTCGCCGGCATCCCAGGCGACCGTGCCCGTGTCGGCGAGCGTGCGGCCCACGAGCGTCTCGACAGCCGGACGGATGGTGCGGGCCAGGCCGGCGGCCGTGGCCGCCTCTCGCCCGATCTGCGCCGCGGCGTCTTCCGCAAGCCACCGCACGAGCCGCTTCTCGAAGGCGGCGTCGCCGAAAGCCGGGGCGGGGTGGGCGGCGTCCCAGACCGTGAGCCGCTCCCGCGGCAGCGGCTCGTAGTCCCGCTCGATCACCGGGCTCTCGTGGCCCAAGCGGAAGTGTTCGTTGAGGAACGTGTAGAAGCCGGTTCGGGAGACCGCGTTGTAGTTGTGCGGAAAATGCTCGCCGCGCTGGAGGAACACGTTGGTCTCGCGGCCGAGCAGCCCGTACAGCCGCTTGAGCTCCGGAAAGCCCTTCGTCGCGAGGTCCTTCGTCCAGTCGTCGGCGGTGTTCATGCCCTGCGGCTTCGGCGCGAAGAGCGCCGTGAACTCGACGTTGCCGGTGCCGAGCCGCAGCAGACTGGCGTTCTCGCAGGTGCAGCCCCCCTGCATCCCGGTGCTCACCATCACCACGGGATAGGAGAGGGCGACCCGGTCGTCGATGCCGGCGAGCATGAAGGTCTGGGTGCCGCCGCCGCTGGCGCCCGTCATCGCGATCCGCGTCGGGTCGACCTCCGGGAGCGAGAGCAGAAAGTCGAGCGCGCGGACGGAGTTCCAGGTCTGCACGCCCATGATGCTCTGCAGGCGGGCCTCCGCCTGGGGGCTGTAGAAGCCCCAGCCGTCGGGCCGGCTCATCTCCGGCCGCTGCTTGCCGAACCCGTGGACGAGATCACCGTCCAGCTGCCGGCAATCCGACGCGCCCAGCATGTCCCAGTGCCAGACCACGCATCCCATGCGGGCGAGCTGCACGCACAGCGACTGGAAGCGGCTGCGGCCCCCCTGCTCGAACCGCTCGGCGCCGCTGGCGATCTCGGCGAGGAGTTCGCTGCGCGGCTGGTCGGACAGGCGGGCGTCGGCCCAGTGGCCGTGGGCGAACAGCACGCCCGGCACCTTGCCGGTCACCCGGGTGGGCCGATAGAGGTTGCCCGTGACGAACAGCCCCGGCAGGCTCTCGAAGAACACCTTCTCGACGGTGTAGTCGCCGCGGTCCATCTTCCCGTGGATCACCGGGGCGAGGGGCGTCTTCGTCGGCAGGGGCCACAGGCCGAGCGCCACCAGCACGCGGCGCTGCACGGCCTCGCGCCGGGCCGGCCAGGCGGCGGCGTTCGCCGGCGGCTCGAACGGGAAGAAGCCGTCGAGACCCTTGGGAGGACCGCGACGCACGTCCTCGGCCAGGCCGGCCGTGGTCATGGCCGCGGCCAGCACGAGGACGACGACGAAAAGCGACGGCCTGAGGAGCATGCTGCAGAGGCTATCAGATCGGCGATGGGGCCGGAAAAAGCCGCGTTGCGGCGCTTGCCCAGGGGGCCTATAGTCCCGCCCCCCGCAGGCGGCCGCCGCCGCCCTCTGGCCACCGCCGGATCCGCACCCATGGACGCGATGCACGACGGCGACGTCCTCTCCCAGGGGCGCGCAATCCTCCGCGCCGAGGCCGCGGCCGTGGCCGGGGCCGCCGACGCACTCGACGCCCAGTTCGCCCGCGCGGTCCGCATCGTCGAGGGCTGCACCGGCAGCGTCGTCGTCACCGGCATCGGCAAGGCCGGCCTCGTAGCCCGGAAGATCTCGGCCACCCTCGCCTCGACCGGCACGCCGAGCCACTTCCTGCATCCGGCCGAGGCGATGCACGGCGACCTCGGCGCCCTGCGCCGGGACGACGTGGTCCTCGCGCTGTCGCAGTCCGGCGAGACCGAGGAGATCACGCGGCTCCTGCCGCACATCGCCGCCCGCAGGATTCCGATCGTCGCGCTCACCGGTCGGCCCGACAGCACGCTCGGCCGGGCCGCCGACGTGGTCGTGGCCACCGGTGCGGTTCGCGAGGCCTGCATGCACGGCCTGGCGCCGAGCACGAGCACGTCGCTCCTGCTGGCCCTCGGCGACGCGCTGGCGCTCGTGACCAGCCGCCTCCGCAGTTTCACGCCGGCGGACTTCGCGGCCCGGCATCCCGGCGGCAGCCTGGGACGGCAACTGATGCTCGTCGAGGACGCGATGCGGCCGCTGGCCGAGTGCCGCGTCGCCGCGGCCGAAGACACGGTCCGCACGGTCTTCATGCGGCCACTGCCCACGCGGCGCACCGGGGCGGTGATGATCGTCGACGCCGGCGGCATGCTCGCCGGCATCTTCACCGACAGCGACCTCGCCCGGCTGTTCGAGCAGCGGAATGACGCCGCGCTCGACGGCCCGATCGGCCGCGTCATGACCGCCCGTCCCACGACCGTGCCGGCCGGCACCCGCCTCGGTGACGCCGTCGCGCTCCTCGAATCCCGCCGGCTCAGCGAACTCCCCGTGCTCGCCGCGGACGGCCGCCCCTGCGGGCTGCTCGACATCGTGGACCTCGTGGGCCTGGTGCCCCGGGAGGCGGCGGCCGCCCCCCGTGCCGGCACTGCCGCCGCCTGACCATCCAGCCGCCATGCCCGACGCTGCCGATCTCGATCACCGCCTCGCCCGCGTGCAGTTGTTGCTGCTCGACGTGGACGGTGTGCTCACCGATGGCGGCGTGACCTGGAGCAACGACGGCTTCGAGCACAAGACCTTCCACATCCGCGATGGGCTCGGCCTGCGGCTCTGGCACCGGGCCGGCGGGCGGACGGGCATCGTGACCGGCCGGTCGAGCCGCGTCGTGCAGGTGCGGGCCGAGGAACTCGGCATCGGGATCGTGCGGCAGGGGGTCGAGGACAAGCTGGCGGCCGCCGCCACGATCGTCGCCGAGTGCGGGCTCAGCTGGGAGCAGACGGCGTTCATCGGCGACGACCTGCCCGACCTGCCGGTCGTGATGCGTTGCGGCCTGGGTGTCGCCGTGGCCGACGCCTGCGCGGAACTCCGCGCGGCGGCGGCCCTCGTGACCCGGCTGGCCGGGGGCTGCGGGGCGGTGCGGGAAGTGGTGGAACGGATGCTCGAGGCCCGCGGCGGCTGGGAGCCGATCGTCGGCCGCTACGCCGCGGCCCGGTCCTGACCGCGGCCACCCCGGACTGCGGAGCACCGATGGAACATCGCCTGGGACGCACGCTGCGGGTGTTCCTCGTCGTGCTCGGCGTGGCGGGCTTCTACCGTCTGGCCGTGGTGCCCTGGGTGGAGCCGAAGGTCCGGGACGCAGCCAGCGAACTGGAGATGACGCCCGAGGAGGCGGCCGCGATCCGCGCCCGCGCCGACCGGCGGCTGGCGGCACTGGGGGAGGTGTTCCCGCCCGGCGCCTGGGAGCGCGAGGATGCGATCATGCTGGAGAGCCGCCAGATGCGGCTGCTCTTCAAGGACTACCACTCGCTGCCCGACGGCCGCGTGCACCTCGTGCCCTGCACGCTCGTGGTGCTGCCGGACCGCAACCGCACCGCATCCGACGGGGCCGTCGGTCGGACGCTCGTGCTGCGGTCGCCGCAGGGCGCGGCCCTGGAGTTCGACGAGCCGCTCGACCTCCGGCAGGGGCGGCTCGCCAAGCTCATCGGCGGGAGCCTGCGCGGCCAGGTGACGATCCGCGGCACGCCCACGGCTCCTGGGGCCGAGGACGACATCGAGATCGTCACTCGCGACGTCGAGCTCGACGAGCTCGAGGTGCGGACGAGCGAGATGGTCCAGTTCCGCTACGGCCGCTCCAGCGGCAGCGGCCGGGCGCTCGTCGCCCGGCTGCGGCCCCGGCAGACGAGCCCGGCCGGCGGCACGGTCGACCGCGGACCGAACATCGGCGGCGTCGACTCGATCCGCATCGACCGCGACGTCCGCATGCGGCTCGAGGGCTTCGCCGGCGGCCTGGTGCCGGGACGCCCGGAGCCGGAAAAGACCGCGGCTGAACCGGCGGCGGCGTTACCGGTGCTCGTCAGCTGTCGCGGCGCGATGTGCCTCAACGTCGCTGCGAACGTGATCACGCTCGAGGACCGGGTCGACGTGGTGCGGGCGACCGCGGCGGGCGAGACCGATCAGTTGGCCTGCGACCTCCTCGCGATCCTGCTGGCCCGTCGCGAGGCGGCCAAGGGGCAGGCCGCTCGGGGCGGCCTGGAGCCGGTGGAGATCCAGGCCAAGGGCAGCCCCGTCGTGGCGAAGAGCAGCGGCGCGGCGCTCGAGGCGCGGGCGGAGCGGCTCGGCTACGAGATCGCGACCCGCCGCATCCTGCTCGACGGCGAGCAGCCCGTCACGCTCGCGGCCCGCGACACCGAGATGGAGGCCCGCAAGATCGACTACTGTCCCGGCCCGCCCGGCGACCCCGGTGCCCTGATGGCCGTCGGCCCCGGATGGCTGCGGACGAAGTCGAAGCAGTCGCCGCCGGCCCAGGCCCGGTGGCAGCAGTGGCTGCGGATGCGGCCCGACGGCGACGGCCACGTGGTCTCGATCTCCGGCAACGCGGAAGTGGCCGTCGAGGGCCGCGGCCGCCTGAGCGGCGCGGAGATGCACCTGTGGCTCGATGTCGTCCGCGACGCGGCCCCCGCGCGCCGTCAGGACCCGACAGCGGGTCCCGACCTGTCGCGGGTGCGGCCTTCGCGGATGCTCGCCCGCGGCATGGTCGAGGCCGATGCCCCGCAGGTCGCGGCGCGGACCGACCGGCTCGAACTCTGGTTCCGCACCGAGGAGCCGGCCGCCGCGGCGACGGGCGGGGCCGCGG
>JBJTHX010000241.1:0-8582 GCA_046094745.1 Planctomycetia bacterium | reverse complement strand
GAGCATGCTGACGGCCCAGGCGGGCGTCTGTTTGAGGACGGAGGTGCCGAGGGACGGACCCTGCTCCTCGTCGTCGGCTGCTTCCGCAGCGGGACGCTGCGCGGGCTTGGAGAGGGGGACGGCCTTCGACGCCGGCTTCGGTGCGGCGGGCTTCGTGGCAACGCCGGGCTTGGGCGGCGCGGCGGCGGCCGCGCCGACGACGGTCTTCGCGGTGGCCGGCTTGGCGGCGGCGGGCGTGGCCGCCGACTTCACGGGCTGCGGCTTCTTCTCAGGATCGTTCGCGGTCGGCATGACGCTCTTCCCTCTGCCGTCTCGTGTGCCTTGAACATGTCCCTGGACCAGGAAACCCGGGCTGTTGCCACCCTTCAGTTTACTGCGGCCGGTTGGCCCGATCAGGGTTTCGGGCCACCCGGACGCCTGCTCCCGGCGTGATGTTCGGCCTGGGCCAGCCCGTTTATTCCGCGTTCCGGCGGCTCCCGCCGCGGGGTTTGTGGCCACGGACCGGAACGGCGGCCGCCGCTGGCCGGCCCGCGGCCCGCCGGGTAGGATCGCCGCTCCGATTCGGCGACCCCCAATAGCAGGACTGCGATCCCCGCAGGCGACCCCGATGGCCAAGGGCAAGAAGAAACTCGAAGTGATCCACCTCGTCTGCGAGGAGACCGGCGACCAGAACTACACGCTCCGCCGCAAGACCGGCGGCGAGAAGCTGAAGGTCAAGAAGTATTCGCCGCGGCTCCGCAAGCACACCGTCCACAACGAGAAGCGGAAGTAGTCGCCGGTCCGGCTGCGGACCCCGGACGTCAGCCGACGTCGGCCAGCACCGCCGCCAGCGCCGCGTCGTCGCCAGAGAGCACGCAGGCCACCCGGTCGGCCCGCCGACGGACGGCCGGCTCGGCGCGAGCCGCGTCGGCCACGAGCAGCAGCCGGCAATCGGCCTCGCGGTGGAACAGGCCGTGGCCCGGGCGGACCACGAGTTCGACCTCGCATGCTTCCTGCGTTCCCGCCCGCTCGCACCCCGCGAGCAGCCGCGCGACCGACCGGCCCAGCGGCGTCGCCGCCAGGTCGTCGGGCAGGCCCCAGCGCAGGCCGGCCGCCGGCCGTGGGACGAGACCGCGCCGGCAGGACGTGAGCCGGCCGCGGCGGTGGAAGTAGGCCACGTTGGGGCCGTCGCGCCACCGCGCCGCGACAGTCGCGTCGGTCGGATGCCAGACGTGCAGCGAGCAGGTGCGGTCGAGGATCGATTCCAGCCGCACGCCGGCCGCCCGCAGCCGCAGGCCCAGGTCGTCGTCCTCCTGGCCCCAGCCGACGAACCGTTCGTCGAACCCGTTGACCCGCGCGAAGTCGCTCCGCCAGACGCCGAAGTCGCCGCCGGCCAGCCGCGGCTTCGTCGGATGCCGCAGGGCCGCGTGCCACCAGGCCTTCCGCCGCCGGCGGACCAGCGCGCGGTGCTCGCGGAAGGGCACCAGCGTCGTCAGATCGGTGTGCGGCAGGTTCTCGGGCACGAGCAGTTCGCTCGTGCCGCGGGGCAGGCGGGCACAGTAGCCGAGCAGCGCCGTGCCGCGGCGGCGCCGGGCCAGGTGGGCGGCCACGTGGTGCGGCGGCATCAGGCAGTCGCCGTCGAGGAACAGGAGATAGTCGCCCCGGGCGAGCCGGGCCGCGGCGTTGCGGACCCGGGCCAGCCGGAAGCCGTCGTGGGGCTGCGTCGTGAACCGCACCGGGAAGCCCGCGTGGGCGGCGAACGCGGGGATGACGGCCGCCGTGCCGTCGGTCGAGCCGTCGTCGGAGACGATCACCTCGAGCCGGCAGTCGGCCCCGCGCTGCAGCGCGATCGACTCGAGCACGAGCGCGAGGTGCCCCGGCTTCTCGAACGTGTTGACGAGGACCGAGATGTCGATCGCCGTGTCGTGGGCCGCGTTCATTCCAGCAGCCTCCGCACGACCGCGTCGGCGGCGGCCGTGCCGCGGGCCGGATCCGCGTAGGCCGCCGCCGTGGCCAGGTAGTGGCCGGCGTGGCGGACGATCTCGCGCAGGGCGGCGGGCACGTCGTCCGGTGAGTCGATCACGAGGCCGACCGCCGCGGTCGGCACGGGGCCTTCCAGCGAGAGTTCGCGGAGCGTGAGCGTGGCAGGCTCGGCGGTGGTGGCGCCGCAGGTGGCGGTGCACTCGACGCGCAGGCCGTCGGCCGCATCCGCCGCGACGGGAAAGATGGCGGTGGTCGGCCCGCCGGCCGCGAGCACGGTCGCCGGCCGCGAACCACCGCCCGTCATGGCCACCCGCACCGGCGCGAGGTCGAGCCCCGCCTCACCCCAGGCCAGTTCCACGAGCAGGGCCCGCGTCCCGCTGCCGCCGTCGGCTTGAGGCAACGAGGGACACTCCATCACCAGCGGCCGGCGGCCGATTCGCGGTCGGTCGATCCGCCGCGTCGCCAGCGTCCGCGCGCGGGCGACGATGGCGGCGGCGTGGGCCGCGAGCGGCGCCGCGAGTTGCCGGGCCATCCATCCGCCTCCGGTGAGGATCGGCACCGCGCCGGCCGCGAGGGCCTCGAGCACCACGCCCGAGCAACGGCTGCGATACCGCCCCTGATCGTACGGCAGGAGCACGACGTCCGCCGCGGCGAGCGCGGTGGCGTAGGCCGCGGCGTCGAGCGGCCCGCCGAGCAGGTCGACCGGCGCGCCCGCCGCCGCGGCCCGGGCGAGCGCGGCGAGCGACCGCGTCACGGCGACGTGCTCCGGCCGCCGCGACGAAGCGGGGTAGCCCGGGTTCGTCTGCACGGCGAATCGCAGGCGGCCGGCGAGTTGCGGGTCGTCCGCCACGGCGGCCACGAGGGCGGCGATCCGCGCGGAGTGTTTCTCGGGCCGCGCGTCGCCGAGGCAGGCGACCCGGAGAGGGGCG
Organism: Planctomycetia bacterium; assembly: GCA_046094745.1. Classification (GTDB taxonomy): domain Bacteria; phylum Planctomycetota; class Planctomycetia; order Pirellulales; family UBA1268; genus QWPN01. Next base: position 5,691 of record JBJTHX010000241.1, on the reverse strand, counting down.
GCCGCGTGGCGGTCGCGACGCGGCGGCACGTCGACGGGGTAGGGTAGTGTGCCGACCGGCTCCGGCACGAGGCGGCCATACTGGGCGGCGAGTTCCTCGGTCGTCGCGTGATGGTGCACCACGTGCGGCGGCGCGGCGGCGGCCGCCGCGCCGAGGGCCGCGCGGGCGGCCGCGAGCCGGCCCTCCTGCCGGGCGAAGTCGCCCGCGAAGCCGGCGAGGATCGGCAGGTGGTATTGCACGTGCCAGCCGACGCCCGACGGCGGCCGCAGGGCGGCGATCGCCCGGGCGAGACCCTCCGCCTCGAGTTCCGACGCCGTCGCCACGAGGACGACGTCGCCGGCCGCGAGGTCGGCGAGCGCGGGGGCGATCTCCCGCGCGAAGGCCGTCACCCGCTCCGCGCGCCGCCGCGCGGCGTGGCGGATCGTCCACGGCCACTCGGGCAGCAGGGGCGGGCGGCCGCTGGCAGCGAGCCGGTCGAGGCCGCCGGCGAGCGTGTATTTCGAGTAGGCCGTGTGCGTGAAGGCCGGCAGCATGCGGCACCCGGCCGGCGCCGTGCGGCAGTCGCGATGGGCGACGAGCAGGCAGTCACAGCCCTGCCGGGCCGCGGCGGCGAGCACGAGTGCGGCGTAGTGGAACGGATGCGAGCCGGGCCCGCGCAGGCAGGGGTCGACGAGCACGAACCGGCGCGACCGCCCGGCAGGCATCACGGCCGTGCTCCGGAGGGAGCGTGGCCGGCGAGGGCCGCGCGGATGGCCGCCTCGAGCGCGGCTGCGCCGGCCGCGAACTCGATCGCGATCTCGACCGCGAGCAGGGGCAGTCCGGTGAGCGCGTCGCGCCGCACCTTCACGAGATCCTTGAGCGTCGTGACCACGAGTTCCGCGCGGGCCGCGGCGGCCGCGTGGCCGAGCGTGTCGAGGTCCGCGGGCCGGTAGGCATGATGGTCGGGCAGCGGCTCGAACCCGACGACCTCGGCGCCGAGCGCCGCGACCGCCGCGCGGAAGGCGGCGGGATTGCCAATCCCAGCGAACGCGAACACCCGCCGGCCGCGGAGGTCGGCGAGCGGCCGCGTGCCGCCGGTGGCCGACCGCAGGCCCACCGGACGGTGGTCGGCCTCGGCCCACACCGGCGGCAGCCGACCGCGGCAGGCGGCCGCGAGAGTGGCACGGATCTCGTCGCGCCGCCGGCCATCGACCGCGGACGCCCGAGTGAGGACGACGGCTCCGGCCCGGGCCAGGCCGCCGAGCGGCTCGCGGAGCAGGCCGCGCGGAAAGAGCCGGCCGCAGCCGAACGGGTCGGTGGCATCGACGGCGACGATGTCGAGATCCCGCGCGAGGCGGCGATGCTGAAAGCCATCGTCGAGCACGATGGCGTCGGCGCCGGCGGCCACGGCCCGGGCCACAGCCCGCGGGCGGTCGCGGTCGGCGACGTGCGGCACCTCGGGCAGCAGGAGCGCCAGTTCGGCCGCCTCGTCGCTCGTCTCGCCGGGCCGCGCGCCGTAGCCGCGGCTCACGATCGCCGGCCGGCGGCCCAGGCCGGCGAGCAGCCGCGCCGTCCACGCGACCAGCGGGGTCGTCCCGGTGCCACCGAGCGTGAGGTTGCCGATCGAGACCGCCGGCACGCCGGCCCGCACGATCGCGAGGAGGCCGGCGTCGTAGGCGGCGTTGCGGGCGGCGACGGCCGCACCATAGGGCGCGGAGACCGCGGCGAGCCCGAGTCGCGCGAGGCTCGCGCCTGGGCCGCGGGTGGTGCCATCGACGAGCCGTTTGAACGACTCCGCGTCGGGCACCAGCGCCATCTTCATCACCCCTGGGGACGGCCGCCGCCGCACGGCGGCGCCGGCCCAATCGCCGCAGCATCCGGGAATCGGCCGGGTTTTCCAAGGCCGGCGTGTGTCTGCGGATTATCCGCCCGGGCCGCGGCCTGGCGAACCGTCGGCCCCGGTGGGCCGATATACTTGTGAGCGGCGGTCGCCCGATCGCCCCGGCCCCCGATCCCGACCGCCGTGGCGGCCCCACGGCAGCGAGTTCCGCGATGGCGACGGCAGCCCCAGACGTGACGGGTCGTGAAGACCCACTGGCCGTTTCGGAGTGGCGCGAGGACGGCGAGCGCGAGTCGAAGTCGGAACGGTATCTGTCCCGCCGGCTCGCCGCGGCGACCGCCGACTTCAAGGGGGTGGCGATCACCACGTTCGTGCTCGCGGCCGGTGTGGCCACGATGCTCTGGCTGGCCGGCGGCGTGGCCGTCGAGCACTGGCTCGTGCCGGGCGGCCTGCCGCGCTGGGCCCGCTGGGCCTGGCTCGCCGCCGGCCTCGCGGCGCTGGTGGCGGCGGTCGTCCGCTGGATCGTGCCGCTGGTTCGCTACCGCGTGAACCTGGTCTACGCCGCCCGCGCGATCGAGCAGGACAACCCGGAACTGCACAACGACCTGGTCAATGCGGTGCTCGTGCAGGCCCGGCCCGAGGTCGCGCCGCCGCGGGTCGCGCGGTCGATCGAGCGGCGGGCCGCGCGGCAGCTCGCGACGGTGCCGTCCGAGGGCGTGATCGACCGCACGACGGCGGTCCGCCTGGCCTACGCGCTGGCGGGACTGGTGGCCGCGGCATGCGTCTACGAACTCGCCGCGCCCAAGAGCCTCGTCGTCACGGCGGCGCGGCTGGTGGCGCCGTGGGTCGGGCTCAACGCGCCGACGCGGGTGCGGATCGAGCCCCCGCGGCTGGCCTGGCGGATGCCGGGCGAGGAGCCGGCGCCAGGCGGCCGCGCGGAAGCGAGCCGGGCCGTGACCGTCGCCGACGGGGTGGCGACGCTCGTCCGCGGGCGGCAGTTGGTCGTCGCCGCGGACATCCGCGGCCTGCGGCGGGACGAGCGGCCGCTCGTCCTCGTGAAGCCGCTGCGCGACGACGGCGGTGCCGATGCCGCCGCGGCACCCTGGCAGGCGGAAATGACCCGCGGCGGCGCGGATGCGATGCACGCGGCCGTGCTGCCCGACCCCTCCCGCGGCCTCGACCGCTCGATCGAGATGGTGATCGCCGCCGGCGACGGCCGCAGCGAGCGGCTCCGGGTGGCGGTCGTCGATGCCCCGGCGCTGTTGGTCCGCGAGGTCCGCTACGACTATCCCGACTACACGCGGCTGGCCGACGAGACCGTCGCCTGGCAGGGCGACCTGCGGGGCGTCGAGGGAACGAAGGTGACGCTCGTCGCCGAGAGCAACCAGCCGCTGGAGGCGGCGTGGATCGACCTCGGCTGCGAGGGACAGCGGGATCTCCGGCTCAGCGTGGGGTCGAGCGACCTGGCCCGGGCCACGGGCCGGCTCGTGCTACGGCTCAACGCCGACCGGACCGCCCCGGAGCACGCCAGTTACCGGCTCATGTTCCAGCCCCGCGGCGCGACGGCTGCCCAGCGGGAGCAGGTGATCGTGGAGAAGATGGAGCACCGCATCGAGGTGCAGCCAGACCTGGCGCCGGAGGTGACGATCGAGATGCCGGAGGAGGCGGCGCTGCGGGTGCCGCCGGGAGCGCCGGTGGCGATCGGCGTGCGGGCGGTGGATCCCGACTTCGGCCTCGCCCGCGTCGGCATCGAGGCGCGGCTGCAGGGTGGCAAGCCGGCGCCCGCGATCGTGATCTTCAGCGGCGACCGCCAGGGGCCGTTTCGCGGTGTCGGCCGGCTCGTGCCCGAGGCGGTCGGAGCGGGGCCCGGGGCCGTCGTCGAATACCGGGCGTTCGCCGAAGACAAGCGCCCCGAGAGCCCGAACATCACGCGGTCTGAATGGAAGACGCTGCGGATCGACGCCAGCGCGCCGCCGCAGCCCCAGCAGCAGCAGCCGGGTGGGGCCGGCGGCGAGCAGGGGAAGCCCGGCGACGACGGCCGGATGGAGCAGGAGGGAGGCGGCCAGCCCGCGGGCGAGAACGGCGGCGGGAAGGCCGGAGAGGGTGAGAACGACACGCCGAACGATGGCGGTGGAAACGACGGGGAATCGCAGGCGGATGCCGGCGGGCAGCGGCAGGATGGCGGCAAGGATGGCGCGCAGGGCAAGCCGCAGGCGGCCGACGGCGCGGGAGGCAAAACGCAGCAGGATGCCGGTGGCGCGGGCCAGGATGACGGCGGCCGGAAACAGAAAAATCAGGGTGCTGGCGGCGACGCGGCGGCGGAGAAACAGCCAAACTCGAAGCCCGATAAGGGTGACGGACGGCAGGGCGATCCGCAGTTGGGCGACCAACGCGGCGACGCCGATGGCAACCAGTCGAAGGACGGGGGGCAGGGACGGCCCGGGAATCAGGGTGGAGCGCAACAGCGGCCCGGCTCGCAGGACGGCGCGGGCGACAAGCAGCAGGGCGCGGGCGGACAGGGCGGTGGCGAGCAGGGCCAGCAGGCCCGTGACGGCCAGCAAGGCAAGGGGCAGCCGGGCGGTCAGGCCGGTGCGGCCGGCGAGCGCAAGCCCGGCGGCGACGGGGCCGGCGCGGGGGCCGGCGACAAGCCGGGCCAGGGTTCCGAGCGTGGTGCGCGGGATGGGCAGGCGAGCGGACAGAAATCGGGTGCCGGGCGGCAAGGGGGTCAGCAACAAGGCCAGGGCAAGTCGCAACCGAAAGACACGGTCGCGGCGGATGGCACGAACGACGGCGAGGCGCTCGAGCGGATTCTCGAGCACCGGCGCGAGGAGCAGGGGGGCGGTCAGGCGCAGTCGCCCTCGGCGCCGCAGACCGCCGGCGGCAAATCCGGCGAGCAGCCGGGAGAAAAAGCGGGAGAACAACAACCACAGCAGTCGTCTCCGCAGTGCGCGGGCCCTGATGGCAAGCCGTGCGGCAAGGAAGGCTGCTCGGCGTGTCAGGGTGGCAAGTCGGGTGGCGGGGCAGGCGCCGGCAGTGGTCAGGCGAAGACCGGCGGGCAGGCACAAGGTCAGCCTGAAGCCGGCCAGGGACAACAAGGCGCTGGCCAGGGCCAAGAGGGAGGCGCCCAGGGGCAACCCGCGGCCGGTCAGGGGCAGCAGGGGCAGGGAGGTGCGCAGGGCGGAAGCCAGCCGGGGCAAGGTGGTGAGCAGGGCGCGGCGGGCGAGCAATCAAACGGCCAGGGGCAAGGACAAGGAAAGGGGCAAGGTCAGGGGCAAGGTCAGGGACAAGGTCAGGGACAAGGTCAGGGGCAAGGACAGGGACAAGGTCAGGGACAAGGACAAGGCGCTGGCCAAGGTAAAGGCCAGGCGCAAGGCGCCGGTCAGGGTCAGGGACAAGGTCAGGGGCAAGGACAGGCACAGGCAGGTGGGCAAGGTGGTGGTGGCCAGCCCGGCGATCAGGCCGCGGGCCAGCAGCCCGGAGCGGAACCCCAGCGGCCGGGCGAGGCAGGCGCGGGTGAACCGGGCGCTGGTGCTGGAAACCAGCAGGCCCAAGCGGGTGCGGATGGCCAGCCGGCCGGAGCGGGCGAGCAGGCGGCACAGCCGGGCGGTGGCCAGGCGGCTCCCGGGAGACAGGTCGGCTTGGGCGGTCGCGCCGGTCCCGGCCCGGGCCCGGCGGGCGGCGGGGCGGCCGCCGAGCGCAACGATCGTGAGACCGAGTGGGGCGAGCAGGATCTCGCCCACGCGCGGAATGCGGCCGACCTCGCGCGCGAGCACCTGCGGAACGACCTGGATGCGGGCCGCAAGGACGTGCTCGACGCGCTCGGCTGGTGCCCCGAACAGGCCCGCGCGTTCCTGACGCGGTGGGAAAAGATG
>JBJTHX010000240.1:0-3130 GCA_046094745.1 Planctomycetia bacterium | reverse complement strand
CGTGTCGTTCTTCACGCCCGGCAACCGCGGGGTTTTCCGCCGCGGTGACGGCATCGACATTCTCTGGGCCGGCAAGCCAGCCGGCCGGCTCCCCGGCGACGCTCCGGTGATCCTCCGCGGGCCCGGCCTCGAAAAGTCGCTCGGCACCCTGGCTGGTGGATCGGTCCGGCTCGACACCACGGCCCTGCCGCCGGGAACGTATGAAGCGGCGACCCGGGGCGAGGGGATCGCCTGCTATCCGTTGCGCTTCCGCGTCTGCCAGAGGGAGCCGGTGAGCGACTATGAGATGTTTTCGGCGACGTTCGGCGGGGCGGCGCCCTATGCGAAGTCGCCCGTGACGGCCTATTACGGCGGCGTGGGAGACACCTCGGGCCTCGCGCCGTTCCTCGCGGAGACCGACGCCTCGCTCGACGCCGCGCTTGCGACCTCTGCCGAGGATCCCCTCGGCCCGGCCGTCGAGAAGTTCGTCCGCCCCTCGGCAGAGGAGCTATCGCTCATGGCGCTGGCAGGGCAGGGGATGCGGGTGGTGTTCCAGTATCCCACGCTGTTTCATCACGAGGACTGGAATCCGAAGCACACGCTTCCCGAGGACCTCGCCCAGATGCGGCGGCGGCTCGCGCTCTTCGCGCAGCCGAGGGCCGAAGTGGCCGGCTTCGGCGGTATCACGATGGGCTGGTATGCATCGGTGGGCGGGAATTGGGAGGAGTCGCCCTGCCTCGACGGCCACCAGGCACGGCGAAACGCCGCGGCCGGAAAGTGGATCGGCGAGGAGGTGCAGAAGGCGGTCGAGAAGGCCGCGGGAATTCCAACCGACGAGCGGGAGGCACTCTCGCGGTACGCGGGGCTGCGGGCGGGCAGTTCGATCCTTCCAAACGCCTGGGAAGCCTACCTCGCCGACGTCCGCGATATGGCCCCCGGGCTCACGTCGCACACCGCGATCCCGAGCTGGTGGCTCGGCGGCGGCAACGGCTATTCGCCCTACGCCTACAGCACGCTCACCGACCGCAACGCCGTCGACTACAGCGACTACGGGCTCACCGCCTGGGGCAACTTCCGCACGCCCGCCTGGATGGCGATGGGCAATCGCACGCGACAAAAACTCCGCTGCGATTTTTTCGCCAACCAGATGCACAACCGGATCGCCGTATCATTCGCCGCGACGGGCCGTGGACTCGACGGCTTCGCCATGCCGTGCGATGGTGGCATTCCGCAGGGCGAAGACGAGGCGCTGCGGCGGATCTTCGAGCGGTTCGGCTCGTTCTTCTCGGCGCTGGAGCCGATGCGGGACGTGGCGGTCTACGACTCCGCCACCAACCCGCAGAACGTCGCCCTCCACGACCTCGCCCGCATGCGGCGGCCGGGGATGCTCGTGGGCCCGGAGGACGTGCTCGCAGGCGAGCTCGAGGGCTGCCGCGTGCTCCTGCTCGTGCAAGCGCCGGCCGCGCAGCCACCCGGCGTGCTCGACGCTTTCAAGAAGTTCGAGGCGGCCGGCGGCATCATCCTGAAGGACCGCACGACCGCCGCCTCGCTGCCGGGCCGCGACCTCGGTTTCGGCTACGAGGGGCAGCAGGTGCACCCCGTCTGGGGCCTGGCCTACGCCAACGGCGAGGCGGAGTTTGCGCATCTTTGGGAGAACTTCAAGAAGACCCGCGAGAAGTTCCTCGTCGAGGCCTTCAAGGGAATCCCGCCGGCGCCGGTGACCACGGCCGACCATGACGCCGTGATCTCGCCGCTCGCCGGCCGCGAGTCGATCTGCTGCTTCGTCGTCAACCAGACGCTCGTGCCGACGGAGCTGGCCGGCCGCTGGCGGCAGTATTTCGTGCTCCCCAAGAACAGCGAACTGCGGGGGGAAAACGGCTGGCACGTTCACGACCTGCTCCGCGGCGGGCCCGCCCCCCTCGAGAAGACGGCCGCCGGCTGGAAGACGCCCATCGACTTCACCCGCCTGGAAGGGGCGATCTACCTGCTCACGAAGCGGGAGCCGAAGGGGATGGCGATCCGCACCGAGCGGACGGGGCCGCTCTCCCTGCGGCTCACCGGCTGGCTCGCCGACGCGGCAGGCAAGCCGCTGCCCGACCCGATGCCCTTCGAGGTGACGCTGCGAGGCCGCGGCGACGCGGTGCTCTTCCGATCGTTCGCCGCGCTCGCTCCCGACCGGCCGCTCGACCTGCCGGTGCCGGCGGCGTCGGCCCGCGAGCCGCTGCGGCTCGTCGTCCGCGACCTCGTCGTCGGCTCGACGGCGGAGCAGCCGATCGAGCCGGCGACCGCCGACGCCGTCGCGGCGACGCATGATGCGGAGTGGATCGGCGGCCGGGAGCCGATCGCCGCGTTCCTGGCCGGCACGCGGCCAGGCCCGGTGACGATCCTGCTCGACGAGCAACAGCAGGCGATGCGGCCCGCGGCCGAACGGCTTGAAAAACTGCTCGGCGACCGCGGCCGCACCGCCCGCGTGGTCGCGTGGGATCCGGCCGATGTTCGGCCGCTGCCGCTGCGATGGCTGCCGACCAAGGGCGACGAGGCGGTGGTCGCGGGGCTCGAAGGGGGCCGCGGATTCGCCAGCCGTGTGGCCCTCGTCAATGTCGAGAAGACCAATCCCGTTACCGGGCAGACCGTGGAGGTTTTTTTCGACGATCCCCGCAGCGGCTACGACGAATTCGGCCCGCGGCTGCGGCACGACGCCGACATCGTCCTCTTCGGCACGCCCGAGACGAACCGGGCCGTCGCCGAAATCGCCCCGCACCTGCGGCGGCTCCCCTCGGCCGGTCACCCCGCCCCCGCGGGCTTCTTCGTGCACCACCTTTGGTCGCCGTTCCAGGCCGGCTTCAACGGGCTCTACGTCGGCTGCCACGACGCGGCCGGCGCCGAGGCGGCCGTGGCAGCGCTCGCCAGCCTCGAGCCTGCCGTGGGTGCAGCGGCCGCGGAACCACCGGCCGCCGCGGCCCCGGTGACGACCGCCGGCGGCCCCGCCGCGCCGCTCGACGACATGATCGACGGCCGGTTCGGCAGTCCAGTGGTTGACATCGCGTTCTCGGCCGACGGGCGGCGGGTCTTTGCGGCCTTCGCGGGCATCGGCGCCCAGCTCGCCACGCTTTCCGCGGACGGCACGATCGAGGACAAGCGGGTGTTGCAT
>JBJTHX010000239.1:0-4388 GCA_046094745.1 Planctomycetia bacterium | reverse complement strand
CCTGCAGGCAGACGCCGCGGCCGGGCCGCCGGGCCCGCCGGTCGGCGGCCCGCCCCCCCGGAGGAGAAGGAGCGCGAACGAAATTATGGTAGGCATTTCCGAAAACTCGACGGCCCGCGGCAGCCTCCTGGCAGAGCTGTTCAGCGGCTCCATGTACAAGCGGAGCCAGGGGCGGATCGCGAGGCAACTGACGTTCGTGGCCCTGGCGACGATCTTCGGGATCGGCGTCTGGAGGCTGGCGCAGTTGCTGGCCGTGCTGGCCGGCGGGGCCTCCGCGCTCGGGGGCGGCGCCGACTTCGGTGTGCTCAGGTTCGTGCTACCGAGCGGTCTCCTGGCACTGGGGCTGTGGGTCGCCTATCGGATCGTCAACGTCCCGTGGTTCGCCGACTTTCTCATCGCCGTCGAGGCGGAGATGGCCAAGGTGTCGTGGCCCTCGGGTGACGAGGTGTTCCGCAGTTCTGCGGTCATCATTTTCCTGATCTTCGCCTTGGCGGCGATTCTGGCAGGGTACGATCTGTTCTGGTGGTTCGTGCTCCGCAACATGCTCCGCATCGGTTAGGCAGTCCCTCCCTGAGCGACCGTGTCCCTCACTCCGACAACGCCATGACAGCCCAACTTCCCGATGAGTCCGACGCCCTGCGGGACGATCACGCCTCGTCCGCCCAGCCGGCGGCCGACCGGCTGGCCGGATCGGCCCCCGCCTCCGCCGCCGCGGGGAGCGGTCCCGCCGTGGACGAGGACGAGGACGACGGCCCCGTCGAGGTTGCCGATCCCTTCGCCGGCGACGAGAACGCCAAGCCCGTGGAGGTGGTGCGGCAGGAGGCAACGCCGGTCGGGGAGAAGCAGTGGTACATCCTCAAGGTGCAGAGCAACCGTGAAGACTCGATCCGCGAGGCGCTCTTGCGGCGGATCTCCATGCAGGGGCTCGATAAGTTCTTCGGCGACGTGGTCGTGCCGAAGGAGCAGGTGACGGAGTTCAAGGGCGGAAAGAAGAAGGTCGTCTCCCGCAAACTCTATCCCGGCTACATCCTCGTCAACATGATCCTCAACGACGAAACCTGGTACCTCGTCCGCGAGACCGGCGGCATTGGCGACTTCACCGGCTCGGGTGGCCGCCCCAGCCCCATGCTGCCGCAGGATGTCGCCAAACTCCTGCACAAGGCCGAGGAGAAGGAGGCCGAGGCGCCCCGCCTGAAGATCAACTTCAAGAAGGGCGACCGGGTGAAGATCAACGAGGGCACCTTCGAGAACTTCGAGGGCGAGGTGGAGCAGATCGACGAGGCGAACGGCCGCGTGACGGTCATGCTCAGCATCTTCGGCCGGTCCACTCCGGTCGACATCGAGTATTGGCAGATCGAGTCGGTCTGAATCGCGGCCTGATGCCGCGGGTGAACTGAAGAAAGGGTGATGGCGAGATGGCAAAGCAGGTGGTCGGTCAGGCGAAGTTCCAGGTCCCCGGTGGCCAGGCCACGCCGGCACCGCCGGTGGGGACGTCGCTCGGGCGGTTCGGCATCAACCTGGGTCAGTTCGTGCAGCAGTTCAACGACCGCACCCGCGAGGCGGCCGGCATGCCGATCCCCGTCGTCGTCACGGTCTACAACGACCGGTCCTTCGAGTTCATCACCAAGAGTCCGCCGGCTGCGGCCCTCCTCAAGAAGGCGGCCGGGCTGGCCAAGGGCTCCGGCGTGCCCAACAAGGACAAAGTCGGGAAGGTCACCACGGCCCAGCTCGACGAGATCGTCCGGCTCAAGGGGCCCGACCTCAACGCCCGCGACGGGGAGCATGCCCGGCGGATGATCGAGGGAACGGCCCGCAGCATGGGGATCACCGTCGACGGTTGATTCGCGATCCGGCTTCCAGCACACTCCGTTCTCCGTTCCCGAAACCCCCATCCAGCCATGGCCACCACCAAACGCATGCGGGCGGCACTCGCCGCCAAACCGAAAACCGAAGCCCCTCTCCCGCTCGCCGAGGCGGTGGAGGTGCTGAGGAAGTTCCCGCCGACCAAGTTCGATCAGACGGTCGAGATCCACATGCGGCTGGGCATCGACCCGAAGCAGGCCGACCAGATCATCCGCGGCTCGCTCGTGCTGCCGCACGGGATCGGCAAGTCCAAGCGGGTCGTGGTGTTCGCCAAGGGCAACCTGGCCGACGATGCCAAGGCGGCTGGCGCCGAGGAGGTCGGGGCCGACGAGCTCGCCAAGAAGATCAAGGAGGGCTGGACCGATTTTGATGTCTGCATCGCAGCCCCCGACATGATGGGTCTGGTGGGTCCGCTGGGAAAGGTGCTCGGTCCCCGGGGACTCATGCCGAGCCCGCGGGCCGGTACCGTGACCGCCGACATCGGCAAGACCGTCCGCGAGTACAAGGCCGGCAAGGTGGAGTTCCGCAACGACCCCACGGGCATCGTGCATGCCGTCGTCGGCAAGGTGAGCTTCGAAGCCCCGAAGCTCGTCGACAACATCCGTGCGTTCATCGATCACATCCTCTCCATGCAGCCGGCGAGCATCCGCGGGCAGTATGTGAAGAGCATCTCGATCTCGGCGACCATGAGCCCCGGCGTGCTGGTCGCCGCCTGAAACCCTCCGCCGTCACGAAGGCCCGCCACCCATGAGCAAGACGATCAAGAGCATGCTGGTCGACGACCTGAAGAGCCGCCTCAATGGCGTCAGCGATCTGATCGTCGTGAGCCTTGGCAAGCTCGACGCCCAGAAGACCACGCAGCTCCGGCAGACGCTGCGAAAGAAGAAAATCAGCCTGCAGCTGGTCAAGAACAGCCTGGCGCGGATGGCCACCCACGGGACGCCCCTGGCGCCCGCCTTCGAGAAGGTCGAGGGGATGCTGGCGATCGCCTGGGGCGGCGAGGACGTCGTCGATCTCGCGAAGGAGCTCGACCGGCTGACGGGCGTGAAGGATTTCGAGGGCTTCGAGTGCCGCGGTGGCGCGATCGATGGCGCGCGGCTGGAGTCGACCGACGTCAAGCGGGTCGCCAAGTGGCCGACGCGGGCCGAGCAGCTGTCGCTGCTGTCGGGCCAGATCCTTTCGGCGGCCGCGACCCTGGCCGGGCAGATCGTCTCCGCCGGCGGCGGATTGGCCGGGCAGATCGCCTCCCGGGTCGACTCCCTGGAGAAAGCCGGCAGCGAGGCCCCGGCGGCCTGACGCCCGGCCGATTTCCCGATTTTTCCAGGCGTCCTTCTCGCCGCCTGCGTTCATGGTAAGACATTAGGCCCTCCCCGTTTTCGACTTGAAAGGATCCAGAGCGATGGCAACGGCTGAAGCGACCCGCGAGTTTTCCAAGGATACGAAGGAGCTTGGCGACAAGATCGTCGGGCTCACCCTGAAGGCGGCCAAGGAGTTGTCGGACTATCTCGACGAAGTCCACGGCATCAAGCCCGCCGCAGGTGGCGCCGTCATGATGGCGGCTCCGGCCGGTGGTGCCGGCGGTGCGGCTGGCGGCGGGGAAGCAGCCGCCGAGAAGACCGAGTTCGACGTCGTCCTCGACGCGTTCGGCGACAACAAGATCGGTGTCATCAAGGTCGTCCGCGCGGCGACTGCCCTGGGCCTCAAGGAAGCCAAGGACATGGTCGAGGGTGCTCCTGCCAAGGTGAAGGAGGGCATTTCCAAGGCCGACGCGGAGAAGTTGAAGAAGGAGCTGGAAGAGGCCGGCGCGAAGGTCTCGATCAAGTAAATTGCCCGCGTTTTCCGGTTCGTACGCCGGGAGGTTGGCCTTCCGGTCTGCGATCGGTATAGTTTTTGCGTGCTGCCTGGTCGTTCCGGTCTCGCCTTGCGCCAGTTCCCTATCCGTCCGTTCTGTTCCGCCCCGACCGTTCCGTGCGCTGCGCTCCGGCTGCGCCGCGGTGACGGCTGAGTGATCGCGGCCGCTTCCGGTGCGGCCGCGATCGATCGCCCGACCATCCCGAGGAGCCCTTCCTGGCAACCCGCGCCGTCCGCCGCCTGCAGCCCTCCGAGATTCGCCACTTCGGCAGCCTCCGCGCCAGCCACAACATTCCCGACCTCACCGAGATCCAGACCCGGTTTTACGACAAGTTCCTGCAGTACGACGTCCCGGCCGCGAAGCGCAAGGATCAGGGCATCGAGGGCGTGTTGCGGGAGATCTTTCCGGTCGAGAGTTACGACAAGACCGTCAAGCTTGAGTATCTGCGATACGAACTTGGCAAGCCGCGGTACGAGCCGGACGAGTGCCGCCAGTTGCGGCTGACCTACGGCCGGCCGCTCCGGGTCTGGCTGCGTCTGACCCGCGAGCAGCCGATCGAGGAGGAGGTCTACCTCGGCGACATCCCCATCATGCTCGGGGGCGGCGAGTTCATCATCAACGGAGCCGAACGGGTCGTCGTCAGCCAGCTGCACCGCTCTCCGGGCATCGACTT
>JBJTHX010000238.1:0-14524 GCA_046094745.1 Planctomycetia bacterium | reverse complement strand
GAACTACCACTGGCCTGGGAACGTCCGCGAGCTGCAGAACGTGGTCCGGCGGGCGATCGCCCTGACCCGCCAGGCCGTGGCCGGCGTCGACGACCTGCCGGACGACCTGGTGGCGGCCGCGGGCCGGGCCGCCGGGGCGGCCGCCATCCCCGGCCGCCAGCGTGCGCGGGGCGTTTTCCATGGCCGATCCGCCGCGTCGCGCCGGCGCGGCGCTATTTCCGGAACGAGGCGCCGTCGAGGCCGTGCCCCTTCATGAGCCGGTAGAGCGTGCCCCGCGGCAGCCGGGCCTCGCGGGCCGCGGCGGTGACGTCGCCCGCGTGCCGGGTGAGCAGGTCGGAAAGGTACTGCCGCTCGAACCGGGACACGTGCTCGGCCCGCTGGGCGAAGAAGCCGGCCGCCCCATCCTCCGCCCCGGCGGCCCGGCCCGCGGCCGCCACCAGTTCGTCCGGCAGGTCGTCGACGCCGGCCACGGCCTGGCGGGTCAGGGCGATCGCCCGCCGGACCACGTTCTGCAGCTCGCGGACGTTCCCAGGCCAGTGGTAGTTCTTGAGCACCTGGTAGACGTCGGTCGACAGGCCGCCCACGGCCCGGCCCATTTCCTGGGCCGCCTTGTTGGCGAAGAACTCGGCCAGCAGGCCGATGTCGTCGCCCCGCGATCGCAGTGGCGGCAGGTCGATCCGGACGACGTTGATCCGGTAGAAGAGGTCGCGGCGAAACTCCCCCCGCTCCACCATCTGGTCGACGTTCCGCGACGTCGCGGCGATGACGCGGACATCGACGGCGTTTTCCTGGCGGGCCCCGACCCGTCGCACCCGCCGCTCCTGCAGCACCCGCAGCAGCTTGGCCTGCAACGGCAACGGCAGTTCGCCGATTTCGTCGAGGAACAGCGTGCCCCCGTCGGCGAACTCGACCAGACCCATGCGGCGGGCGTCGGCGCCGGTGAAGGCGCCCCGCTCGTGGCCGAAGAGTTCGCTCTCCATGAGCGCGTCGGGGATCGCCCCGCAGTCGACCGGCACGAAGGGGCCGGAACTCCGGCGGCTGCGCCGGTGGATCGCCCGGGCCACGAGCTCCTTGCCGGTGCCGGTCTCACCCGTGACGAGCACGTCGACCGAACTGGCGGCGACGCGATCGATGATCGAGTACACGTCGCGCATCGCGGGGCTAGCGCCCAGGAAATCGTCGAACGAGTAGGGCCGCTCCACCGCCCGCCGCAGCACTTCCTCGCCGGCCCGGCGCCGCGAAGCCGCCAGCAGCCTCGCCAGGGCGTCCTCGAGATCGGTCTCCACGCGGTCGATGCCGAGGTAGTCGCCGGCGCCTGCCTGCAGGCAGGCCCGGGCCATGTCCACGGTGGGCCGCTGATCGACGACGACCACCGGCAGCTGCGAATCCGCACGCCGCACCGCCTCGAAGGCGTTGTCGGCCGCCAGGCCCGAGCGGGCCACGATCACGCCGAGATCCCAGGAGTCGCGGGCGAGCGTGCCGATCGCCGCGTCGAATGATGGCTCGACCCGCAGCTCCATCGGCTGGAGGCGGGCGATCAGCCGGGCGTAGGGCACCGGCTCACCCGCCGCGGAGTCGACGATCAGGATGCGCGGCTGCTGCACGGGATTGTCCGCGTGTTGAATCGCCGGCCGCCCCACGGCGCCCGGGTGAGGGCCCTGCCGCGCCGGCCGCCTGCCCACGCTTCCAGGCCCGGGAGTATGCAGGCGGCGTGGGGACCGGGCAAGCCACGCCGCGGCTTTTCCGCTCTCCGGGCTCTGGTACATTTCCAATCGCTGCGGCGGAATTCTCGGCCGCGTGACTCTCCCGGAGCCGACGATGGCGATCGACACCTACGCTCCCTGCCCGGGCGGCACCGGCAAGAAGATCAAGTTCTGTTGCGCCGACCTCGTCGGCGATCTCGAGCAACTCGACCGGCTCGTCGAGGGCGACCAGATCTCGGCGGCGCTCGACCAGGTGAAGCGGCTTTCCGAGAAGCACCCGGGCCGCCCCTGCCTGATGGCGACGCGGACGAAGCTCGAACTGGCCACCAAGCAGTTCGCCGAGGCGACGGCGTCGAGCAAGGCGTTTCTCGACGCCCACCCGGAGAACCCGCTCGCACTGGGCCAAGCCGCGGTCACCGACGCCATCGCGGGTCGGACCCAGGAGGCGGCCGCGCTCTTCGACAAGGCCCGGGCCGCGGCCGTGGCCGCGGGGCGAGCCGAGGGCGGGCATGACGTATCGCCGGAACTGGTCCGTATCGCGGCCACGCTCGTGCAGGTCGGGGCCCAACTCGGGCACGTCGGCTTCGCCCAGGGGATCGTCGAATGGGTCTTCGACCGCGGTCTCGGCTCCGAGGATGAGCGGCGGTTGCTGGCCGCCATCGTCGGCTCTGCCGGCGTGCCGCCGGCACTGCGCACCAAGGTGCGGCTGGCCCCGACCACGACCGAGGCGCCGTGGCGGCACGAGTTCGACGCGGCCGTGGAGCATGCCCGGCAGTGGCGGCTCGCGAAGGCGCTGACGGCCTTCCGCAGCCTCACGGGTGTGGCGGGCGAAAGCCGAGAGTTGTTCACGAACATCGCGGTCGTGTGCGAGATGCTGGCCCGCCCGTTCGAGGCGGCGGAGGCCTGGCTGGCGGTGGCACGGCTGCGGGACACGCCGCACGACGACGCCGTCGAGGCAACGGGCCGGGCGATCGCGCTCGAGACCGAGGCCGATCCGGACCGCTCGCCGCTGGTGTCGTTCGCGAGCCTCGTGGCACCGCTCGCCGTGGCCGCGGGGGAGGAGGGCAGCCGGGCCCTCGAACTCCTCGAAGACAAACTCCGCCACGACGCCAGGTTCGAGACGGCGGCCTTCGATCGCTCCTCGTGGGTGGCCCGCGGCGCGGCTCCCCCGCGGTCCGTGTGGCGGGTCTACGAGCCGACGCCCGCCGGAGACCGACCGGCGCGGCTTCTCGCCTCACTCTTGATCTTCGGGCGGCAGACCGATCGCGAGCCGGAGGCCGTGCTGCAGGGCTTCGCTCCCGACGTGGAGCAGGCCAGGCCGCTGGCCGCCGAGTCGCTCGGCTGCTCGTTCGCCCCCGCCGTGACGGCCGCCGAGAGGCCCGCCACGACGCCGACATCCTGGCTGATGGGCGGACAGTTCCGCCTGCCGGCCCCTGAGACCGCCGTCGCTCCGCCGGCGGGCGGCAGCCCCTGCCTGTTCGACACGGGCCTGGTGCGGCAGCAGGTGGCGCTCTGGTCGCGGTTCGTGGATCTCTGGCCCGAGACGCCGTTGCCGGAACTGCTCGGCAAGACGCCGCGGCAGGCGCTTGCCGACCCCGCGGGTGCCCGGCGCGTGGAGGCGCTCGTGACCGAGGGGGAGGCCGCCTCGCGACGGCCCGACGCCGCGGCCGCCTGGACGAAGGTGCGCGAGCGGCTCGGGATCGCGGCCGCGCGGCCGATCACCGTCGAAAAACCGCTCGAGGACCTGCCGCCGCTGCGCTGGCACCGGCTCGACATGGCCCGGGTGTCGCTCGACGAACTCCGCGGCGTGCTCGTCACGTCGGTCGAAGCGGGCTTCGATCGGGCCGCCGAGCTGGCCGCCGCGGCCATGATCGCCCGCGGTGACTCGACGCCCGCGGACCGCTGGGAAGCCTGGGGAGTGCTCGAGGAGCGGGCCGGAACGACCGTCCGAAAACTCGAGATCGTCGCCGAACTGCGGAAGATCGCCCAGGAACTCAAGGCCAACGACGGCATGCTCGACGTCGCCGAACTGCGGGTGCGGCTGCAGCGGGGCGACCAGGCCGAGATCATGCGGCTGCTCGACCACCTGCGCCGCGACCATGCCCGCGATCAGCAGGTGCTCCAGGCCCTGGCGGAGGTGCTGATGGAGGCGGGCATCGACCTGGGCGCGCTGGCGGGCAGGTCCGCGGCGGGCGTGCCTTCCGGTGGAGCCGCCGCGGCCACAGGTATGCCAGCGTCCGCGCCGCCTGCGGAGCCGGGCAAGCTCTGGACCCCCGGCGGCGAGACCGCCGGCCCGGGTGGCGGCGAGAAGAAGACGATCTGGACGCCGGGTTAGGACGGCAATCGTCCAATCATGACGTCGTCGTGCAGCAGCCCCAGGATGTCGTGCATGTGTTGACGATGCCAAGCGGGCCGTCGCGGCGCGGTGTGAACCGGGGCTGATTCGCGTGCATACGAGAAGCCTCCTTCCGTCCCGCCGGCGGCTCACCGTCCTTGGCAACCGGCCTGGCCACGGGGAAGATGCTGGTTTCCCGACCCTCTTGGCAGACATTCCATGCAGCTCGGCTTCGTCTCCGCGATCCTTTCCGAACTGTCGCTCGAGGAGGTCATCGCCTTCGCGGCCCGCGAGCGCTTCGCCGCCGTCGAACTCATGTGCTGGCCCGTGGGCAAGGCCGACCGACGGTTCGCCGGCGTGACCCACGTCGACGTCGCTTCACTCTCGCCTGCACGGGCGACCGAGATCCGCAGCCTCTGCGACCGGCACGGCGTCGCGATCAGTGGCCTGGGCTACTACCCCAACATGCTCGATCCTGATCCGGCCGTCTCCCGGCCGGCCGTCGAGCACTTTCTCCGCGTGATCGACGCGGCGGCCACGCTCGGCGTGGGCACCGTCAACGGCTTCGTCGGCCGCGATTGGACGCGGACCGTCGACGACAACTGGCCGCGGTTCCTCGACACCTGGCGGCCGATCGTCCGTCACGCGGAGGCCGCGGGTGTGCGGATCGGCATCGAGAACTGCCCGATGCTGTTCACCCGGGACGAGTGGCCGGGCGGCAAGAACCTGCTCACGACGCCAGCCATCTGGCGGCGGGCCTTCGCCGACATCGGCTCGCCGGCCCTCGGGCTCAACTACGACCCTTCGCACCTCGTCCTCCAGGACATGGACCCGCTGGCCCCGCTGGCGGAGTTTCGCGAGCGGCTCTTCCACCTCCACGCGAAGGACGTGCGGATCGACCGCCAGGCCCTCGCCGAGGTGGGGCGGTTCGACTTCCCGCTCCGCTGGCACCAGCCGCGGCTGCCCGGCTACGGCGAGATCGACTGGTCCCGGTTCATGGCGGAGGTGATGCGGGTCGGCTACGACGGGCCCGTCTGCATCGAGGTGGAGGACGACACGTTCGGCAAGTCGCTCGAGGGCCGGATGCGGGCCCTGCGTGTCGCCCGCAACGTGCTCGCTCCGTACTTCGGCTGAAACCAGCGGAGAGGACTTAAGGCGGTCCAGCGGAAACTCCTCGCTGTCCCACTCCATAGGACTCGCCCATGCGATCCGCGAGATCTGGCCCGGGGCGACGCACCAGGACGAGCGGTCAGCCGTCGGGAGCCTCGAACAGGTAGCCGGTGCCGCCATGCTCGATCACATACATCCCGCCTGGGTTCAGCCAGAGCCGGAACAAGCTGCTGGCCGCCAGCTTGGGCAGGTGGCCGACGTGGGGCGCATCATCGAAGATCAGGTCGAACGGCCCGCCCGCCGCCGGCACTGTGGTCGGGGCAGAAGCGGTTGATGACAACCAGTTGTTCCTGCAGCTGCTCCCGAATCAGCACCATCCGCGCCGCGACCAGACGTTCAGGGTCCATCGGTCGCTGGACGCCTCGCCGCAGGACGGCGAAAAACTCATGCCCCATGGTGCCGGTCACATCCGTCACGGACCAGTCGATCGCCCCGACCTGCCCCAGTTCCAGCATGGCCAGCCGGAACCCTGCCGGCGTGAAGAACCAGCAATGAAAGTCGACGTAGGTCGCGGCGGGCCCATCGTCATACTTGCTGGCCAGGGCATGCGCGACGGGCAGCGGCTCGACCAGCCGCGGCTCCCCCGGCGCAGCCGCATTCCATCCAAGCGCGCCGTTCAGCGTGGCCGAGTATCCCAAGTGGTTCCATGCCGTTCGGAACGCGTGCCTTGTGCGGCCCTGGCGATGCGCCTCCAGCAGGTCGGCCGTTGTGGTGGGCGGCTTGAGGCAGTCGAAGCAGTACCGCCGGTCAGGCAGCGCGACTGAAATGACACCGTCGGGGCGCATCAGCCGGACCGCCGACTGGAGGAATCCGATCAGGTCCGGCATGTGCTCCAGCACGTGGCTCACGATCATGGTATCGAAACGCCCCAGCAGGTCGGGCGGCACCGCCTGGTCCAAGCTGCCAGCGGTCCAGACCGTATCTACCGGCTCGATCCGATCGATGTTGACTGCGGCGGGCCTGTATTTCGCGCGCAGTGTTTCCTGGTCGGCGTGATCGACGACATGCGTGCGCCAGCCCGCGGCCTTGGGCGCGACCGGGTTGTAGCCCGCCCCCACTTCCAGGATCAGCGACTCGTGGGTTGATCTGCCAAGCAGCCGTGCCGAACGATCCACCGCCGCCCATCCCTTGCCTGTTACGGCGCACCACGGATTGTCCACAACCCCGTCAGAGCGTCAGCCGATCCGCCCAGAAATGAGACCGCTGGGCGAAGTTTAAGACGATGAATGAGGACGGTCAACGGCACTTCTGCGAACGTTTGACCGGTGATGCGCCATTGATCGGTTCCAAGTGCAAGCCGCTCGTGGCGTCGCGGAAAGTGCTTCCAGCAACGATCTCGGGATGGTGCGACGTCGTGCGACAGCACAAACTCGCCCCAGCTGCGCAATCATCCAGCGGAGAGGGCGGGATTCGAACCCGCGGTCCAGCTTTTGACCGGACACGTCTTTAGCAAAGACGCGCATTCGACCGCTCTGCCACCTCTCCAAAGCCGCGAAAATCCGCGTGGACTCGCCGCCTCGTTCAAAGGTCTATTCTGGTCCGCGGGACGCGGTCCCGCAAGGAGGCGTCCCGTGCGTCCCGCCGCGATCACCCTCGCCGTCGTCGCCGTCGTCATCTCGGACGCCGCCCCCCGCGCCGCGGAGATGCTCTCCGCCGCCCACGCGAGCATCCGCGCCGCGGACGCCGGCCGCCACGTGGCCACGCTCGCCGACGCCGCCTTCGCGGGCCGCGAAGGGGGCACCCGGGGCGGCCGCGCGGCAGCCGGCTACATCGTCGAGGAGATCGCGAAGATCCGTGCTGCCGCCCCGGATCTCGTGCCGGCCGGGGACGACGGCTCCTGCCTGCAGGCGTTCGGAGGCATGCGGAACATCCTCGTACTGCTGCCCGGCGGCGATCCCGCCGTCGCGGACGAACTCGTCGTCGTGGGCGCGCACTACGACCACGTCGGCTATGGAAACGCCCAGAACAGCTACGGTCCCTTCGGCTTCGTCCACAACGGCGCCGATGACAACGCCTCCGGCGTGGCGGGCCTGCTGGAACTCATGGAGGCGATGCCGCGACTGCCCGAGAGACCGCGGCGGCCGATCCTGTTCGCCTTCTGGGATGGCGAGGAGAAGGGGCTTCTCGGCTCCCACCACTTCCTGCGTGTCCGGCCGGCGCCGCTGGCGGGAAAGAAGATCGTGTTCGCCGTGAATCTCGACATGATCGGACGGCTGCGGGGCGGCAGGCTCGAGGTCTACGGCTCACGGTCCTCGCCCGGCCTGCGCTCGGCCGTCGTGCTCGCGAACAACGCACCCGGCAACGCCGCCGAACTCGAACTCTCCTTCGACTGGGACATCGAGGACGACTCCGATCACTATCCGTTCATCGCCGCGCGGATTCCGACCGTGATGTTTCACACGGGGCTGCACGATCAGTACCATCGCCCCGCCGACGATGCCCACCTGGTCAACCTCGACGGCATCGAGCCCGTGACGCGGCTGGCGTTGGGATTCGTGACCGCCGTGGCCGCCGACGCCGGGGCCCCGCGGCCCTTTCGTCCGGAATGCCGCGTCGAGTCGAACGCCGCGCGGCGGCGGCTGGAGGCGGTGGTCCACGAACCGGGTGGCAGCCGGGGGCGGTGGGGCATCGGCACACGCGAGGATCCCGGCGACCGTTCCGCGCCGATCGTGGTCCGCGTCGCCGCCGGCTCACCCGCCCAGGCCGGTGGCCTCATGCCCGGCGACCGCATCGTGGCCATCGACGGCTCACCGCTCGCCGATCAGGCCGACATGGTCGCCCGCCTCGGGGCCGCGCGGGAACAGGTCGTGATCGACGGCGACCGGCGCGGGCGGTTCGTGCGCCTGCAGCTGCAGGCACGCTAAGAAAATCACGGTCCGCGCATAAAAATGGCCGCCTGCCCCAACGGGCCGCGGCCTGTGCAGGTCGTGGCTGCGAACGGCCCGGACGAATGTCAGGTGACGACGTCACTCGTCGTCATCGTCGTCATCCTCTTCGTCCTCTTCCTCGTCCTCGTCCTCCCAATCCTCGTCTTCATCCTCCCAGTCTTCATCCTCCTCGTCACCCTCTTCCTCGTCCTCCTCGTCTTCCTCTTCGTCGTCGTCCTCGACCTCTTCCCACTCCTCGTCCTCGATGTCCTCTTCTTCTTCGTCCTCGACCTCCTCGTCCTCTTCGTCGTCGTCCTCGTCGTCGTCCTCTTCATCGTCGAAGTCGTCGTCGTCATCGTCGTCGCCACGGGCCACGGCGACCCGATCCGGCCGGCTGGCGGCGGCGAACAGGTCTTCCGCGGCGAGGAGTTCCGGCAACTCGTTCCAGGAGAAAACGTCGGCGGTCGACACGTCGTCCTGCCCTCTGCCACTCTCAACGATCGTCACGGCGAAACCTCCTGGAGTCTCTTGGCAACCAGCATCTCGGCCAAAATCTGTACCCGATGGCAACGACATCGTCCAATCGGCCCGCCAGAAAAAAATCGTTCACCAGCGGATACGGGGCGACGCTGCCGTCGGAAGCGGACAAAAGTGTGTCGCCGGCCGGGTCGCTCTGCAAGCCGCGGAATCGCGGATTCAGGCCGGTGGATCGTCCTCACACCGCTCGTGCGGCGCCGCCGCGGCCCCCGGAAGCGACTCCAGGGGCGGCAAATCCTCCAGCCTGGCGAGCCCGAAGGCCGCCAGGAACCGCCGGGTGGTCACGTAGACATTCGGTCGGCCCAGGTCCTCCGCCCGCCCCCCGATGGCCACGAAATCCCGTTCCAGCAACTGGCGGAGCATCTCCTCGCTCCCCACGCCTCGGATCGCCTCGATTTCGGCCCGCGTGGTCGGCTGGCGGTAGGCCACGATGGCGAGCGTCTCGAGTGCGGCGGGCGAGAGCCTGTGGCCACCGGCCGAGTCCTGAAGCCGCCGCACCCACGGCCCGTACGGGGCCCGGGTGAGCATCTGAAAGCCGCCGGCGATCTGCTCGACACGGAATGCCGACCCCGCGGCGTCCTGCAGTCGGCGCAACTCCCGGATCAGCGTGCGGGCCCGGGTGCCGTCGTCGAGCCGGGCGAGCTTGGCGAGCCTGCGGGTGGTGAGCGGCTCGCGGGCCAGAAACAGGGCCGCCTCCAGCCGTGCGAGTTCCTCCGAACGTCGGTGGAGGCCGGCGGTGAGGCGCGGCTCGCTCCGGGACCGTAGCCCGCCGTCCACGGCGGCGACCAGACGGCGGCGCGCATTCGCGGCCGTAACGTCCCCGGAGTCGAACGCGGCCACGAGCCCGTGGACCCGGTCGAGCGCGCGGGCGAGTCCGGACGGCGTGACTTGACTGTGCCGCATACCATTCCAGTCTAGGAGATGGAGGTCAGCGGGTGGCGGTTCGCGATCCCGCCGCGGCCCGCTGCCGCCAGGCCCGGACCTCCGCGAGCAACCGTTCGAACGCCGCCGTCGGCTCCGGCCCAGCGGCCTGGAAGACCCGCTGTAACTGACCGCTGGCATCCACGGCCACTCGGCAACTCGCCACCAGCGTGCCAGAGCCACCCGGCAGGGGCTGGCACTCGATCGCAGTGGCGCCCAGTTCGAGCAGGCGGTCCTCGGCGGTTCGGCGGGCCGCCGTGGAGCCGTCTGGATTCGGATGCGGCCCGCCGGCGACCGCCTGCGGGCTCGGCACCACCGCGGCGACGGCGGCCGTCGGCGGTGCAGGCGGTCCGTCAAGCGGCAGGGCGGCGGCATCGCGCGGCACTTCCGCCGACTCCGTTCGCCCCCACCACGCGGCCACCCGTCGCGACACGGTCGCCCGTACGGCCGCGGTCAGGCCTGGGGGAATGTGATGGGAAAAGAGTGCCAGCGCCGGAACGACGACCATGCAGACGCCGAGCAACAACGATCGCACTCTCATGGGGGGGCGAGGGTACCGATCGGCTCCGGACCGGGCAACCCGGAATCGGCGGCTCTTGCGCTGGATTCACTCGCCTTCGCCCGTGCCTGCCAGCACCCGGCGGGGCGCCCCACCGTCGCCGGGCGTCTCCGGATCGAAGTAGGCCACGCCGGGAGCGTACTCGATCGCCGTGGTGCGGCGGCCCTCGGCAATCACCTCGTGGAGCAGGTTGGCGAACAGCACCTGTTCGAGCTGGGGCCGGATTCGCGCCAGCCGCAGCCGGCCGGGCTGTAGTTCGGTGACCTGCAGCAGATGCACGCCCGCGGGCGTGGCGACCGGCTGCGAGATCTCGCCCTTCGCGAGTTCGAAGGCCTGCCGCGCGAACTCCTCATGGGCGACGCCGCGGCGCGGGATGAAACCGCAGTCGCCGTCCTGGCGTCGACTCGGTCCGGCCGAGTGGGCCCGGGCGGCCTCGGCAAACGAGATTTCCCCCTGCAGGATCCGACTGCGGATGGCCTTGGCGCGGGTGAGGCAGTCGGCGAGCCCCTGCTCGCCGCGGCCGAGGTCGGGCCGCAGCACGATGTGGCTGACCCGCACCCGCGAGCCGTCGAGTTCACGGCGATTCTTCTCGAAGTAGGCATCCACGACGGCCGGCGTCACATGTGCCTCGAGAAACTGCCGGATCCCCAACTCCAAGGCGATCTGCTCGCGGCACGACGCCTCGTCGCGGGCCGTCCGCGTGAGAAACTCCGCGAACTCGATGCCGCGGTTGGCCAGATCGACCTGGATCCGCTTGACCTGTGCCTCCACGGCGGGCGCGGCGGCGACGATCCCCGCCCGGGTGACGGCCTGCCTGAGGATCGCGTCATTGACGAGCTGCTCCCTGACCACCGCCTCGGCCTGGCGGCGCTGGGGCCCCACCGGGACGGCATCGGCGTTGGCCCGCTTGAGGCCGGCGGCGAGTTGCTCGCGGTTGATCACCTGGCTGCCGACGCGGGCGGCGACCTCGGCCGCGGGTTCGTCGGCGGCCCGCCCGCCGACGACGCCGAGGGCAACGATGACCACGGCGGGAAAGAGTCGAGCGGACGGATGCATGGCGGCCACGCAGGGGGTCGCGGTGGGCCCGGCCTTGCCA
This sequence comes from Planctomycetia bacterium, assembly GCA_046094745.1. Classification (GTDB taxonomy): domain Bacteria; phylum Planctomycetota; class Planctomycetia; order Pirellulales; family UBA1268; genus QWPN01. Next base: position 3,336 of record JBJTHX010000238.1, on the reverse strand, counting down.
GAGCCATCGCACCTGGTTCAACCTACCGTGGCCCGGTCCTGTTACAACAGGCGGCACGGAAATCGACCGCAGCCATGTCGAAGATCGTCTTCAGCCTGTGCGGAGAGGGTCGCGGCCACGCCACGCGGATCCTCACGCTCGTCGAGCAGCTCGATCGCGAGCACGACATCCTCGTCTTCACGTCGGCCGATGCCTTCGGGTTCCTGTCTCGCCGCTTGGCGGCGGACCATCCGCGGGTCCGCGTCGAGGAGATGCCCGGCATCGTCTTCCAGTACCACGGCGGCCGGCTCGACGTCATGAAGTCGATCGCGGCGGGCCTCGACTACCAGGCCCGCCAGTTGGGCCCGCTGGTCGATCGGCTGCTGGGCGAACTGGAGGCCTTCGGGGCCGACGTGGCCGTGGTCGACTTCGAGCCGGCGCTGCCCCGGGCCGCCGGCCGCGCGGGCATTCCGGTGGTGAGCGTGGACCACCAGCATTTTTTGCTGGCCTACGACCTCGACGCGCTGCCCTGGCCGCTGCAATGGAACGCCTGGTTCATGAGCCATGCCGTCTGGCTGTATGTCGCCGAGGCCGCCGACACCGTGGTCTCGGCATTCTTCCGGCCGCCGCTGCGCCGCGGCTGGGAGCACGTCGTGCAGGTCGGGCCGCTGCTGCGCCGTGAGATCCTCGATGCCGTGCCGCGCGACGACGGCTTCCTCGTCAGTTACCTGCGGCGGCATACGCCCTTTTCGGCCATCGAAGCCCTGGCCGACTGCGGCCTGCCGGTGCGGGTCTATGGGCTGGGCCACCGCGAGCCCGTGGGGAGCGTGACATTCCACGCGATCGACGAGCGCCGGTTCGTGGAGGACCTGGCCGCCTGCCGGGCCGTCGTGTCCGCGGCGGGCAACCAACTGATCGGCGAGGCCCTGCACCTCGGCAAGCCGATGCTCGTGCTTCCCGAGAAGGCCCACGCCGAGCAGCTCATGAACAGCCACTTCCTCTCCGCGATGGGATGCGGCGACTTCGCGCTTTTGGAGGACGTCGGCCGCGACCGCGTCCGCTCGTTCGTGGACGAGGCGGGCCGCTACGCCCCGGCGCTGGCGGCCGTGGCCGGCCGGATGGACGGCACGCCCGACGTGCTTCGGGTGATCGAGCACCGGCTTTTGGCCGGCGCAACCGCCCGGGGCTGACGCTCCGGCACCCCGCGAAAAAATCCTTCAGTCCCCCCATTGACATCGACGAAGACCTTAGTACTATGCGTGACGTACGAGAAACCCACCTGCCGCGGCCAGTCTCCCCGCCGCATCCCGCCCCGCCCGGAGCCGACGCATGACCGCCCCGTTCCAGCCGACCGATGCCGAACTCGCGATCCTCCGCGTGCTGTGGGAGCGGGAGCCCTGCACGGTTCGCGACGTCCATGCGGCCCTCGCCGCCGGGGGCAAGGACGTGGCCTACACGACCGTGCTCAAGATGTTCCAGGTGATGACGGAGAAACACCTCGTGCTCCGCGACGATCGGTCCCGGGCGCATCTCTACCGGGCCGCGATGCCGCGGCCCAAGGCCCAGAAGCAGCTCGTGGACGACTTCGTCGAGCGGGCCTTCGGCGGCGCCGCGGCCGAACTGGTGCTGCACGCCCTCGCCGGCCGCAAGGCCTCGCCTGCGGAACTCACGGAGATTCGCCGCCTTCTCGACCGCATGGAATCGAAGTCCGCCTGACGCCGCTTCGAAAGCGCCACCCCCGCTTCACCCGCACTCCAGTTCCTTACCACCCCTCCCCGCACGACTCCCACCCCTTCGCCGCGAAAGGTCGCTGCCATGCTCGCCGACGCGTCCCTCGTCGTCCCCTGGATGAACGAACTGCTCTCCTCCCCGGCCGCCGTGCGGCTGGGGTGGGTGTGCGTCCACACGCTCTGGCAGGGCGCGGCCGTGGCGGCCGTGCTCGCCGTGGCGCTGCGGCTCATCCCCCGGCGCTCTCCCGCGGCGCTCGAAGCCCGCTCCATCCTCGCGGCCGCGGCCCTGGCCGCCCTGCCACTGGCCGCCGTGGCCACGTTCCTGCTCGTGCCCGCCGCTCGGCCTGCGGCCGCGGTGGTATCGTCCCGCGGCGACGGCGACGGCGCGGCGCAGACTCTGGCTTTGGCGCGAGCGGGCGAAGCAGCCCCAGGGGATGCCGGCCTCGCTTTGGCCCCGGTGCCAACCATGCCGGCCCCCGCGGCCGCCGTGCATGCGCCGCTGATGCTCGAGCGCGACCAGCTCGCCCGGCTCGCGGCCTGGCTGCCGCTGGTCGCCCTGGCCTGGACGGTCGGCGCCGTCCTGGCCGCCGCCCGCATGGCCTGCGGCTGGTGGGTCACCCGCCGGCTCGTGGCCCGGGCCGCCGCCCTCGCCGACGGCCGGCTCCAGGGGCGCGTCGATCACTGGCGGCGCACGATGCGCATCGACGCCGCCGTGCGAATCCTCTCCTCGGCCGCCGTCGAGGCGCCGGTCGTGATCGGCTGGCTCAAGCCCGTGATCCTCTGGCCGGCCGCCGCGCTCGTCGGCATGCCCGCCCACGAACTCGACGCCATCGTGGCCCACGAACTGGCCCACGTCCGCCGCCGCGACACCCTCCTGAACCTCCTCCAGGCCTGCATCGACGTCCTCTTCTTCCACCATCCCGCCGCCTGGTGGATCTCCGCGCAGGTGCGGGCCGAACGGGAGCACTGTGCCGACGACCTGGCCGTCAGGGCCCTGGAGGCCGGCCGCGCCGGCACCCGGCTCTCCTATGCCCGGGCCCTGCTCGCGCTCGAGGAGCGCCGGCAGACCGCGGCCCTGGCCGTGGCCGCCACTGGCGGCAGCCTGTTGGACCGGATCCGGCGGCTGGCCGGGGCCGACGACGAGCCGGCCGGGCCGGGGCGACTCCTCGCGGCCGGGCTGACCGCCGCGGCCGTGGTCGCGATCGCGCTGTCGATCGCGGCCCCGCGCCAGGCCACCGCCGCGGAGCTGCCCGAGGACACGAACAAGATCGAGAGCCTCACGGTCGAGCAGGCGCGGAAACTGGCGGAGGAGTTTCGGGGGGTGGGAGCGATTGTGAAGATCAAAACCCTTATCAAAAGCAGCACAGTTACGCTGCCGAACTGCTTGCCTTTGAACAGCCTGAAGTCGCTGGACGCTGAAACGGCGAGGGCACTGGCAGATTATGGCAAAGGGTCGCCAGGTCATGTCTCACCGTCGCTATTGTTGTCTGGCCTGACCGCGCTCGACGCCGACACGGCCAATGCGCTAGCCGAGTTCAAGGGTAAGCAACTGGTGCTCACAGGCCTGACTACGCTCGACGCCGAAGCCGCCAAGGCGCTCGCGCAGTTCGAGGGTAGAGATCTGTTC
>JBJTHX010000237.1:0-4265 GCA_046094745.1 Planctomycetia bacterium | reverse complement strand
CAAGGCCTGCGGCTCCGTTGCGGTCGGCGTTGAACCGCACGCTCTCCAGCGCATGCGTCTCGTAGTCGCTGGCCGTCGTGCGGAAGCCACGGCGGGCGGCCACGATCGCAGGCAGGCCTTGCCGTGCGGCTGCTCGACTGGCGGGCCTTGCCGGCCGACCTCGGCACCTTCGACCGCGTCGTCGCCGCCGACGTGCTCTACGAGAAGCACCATGCCCGGGCCCTGGCCGGCGTGCTCGGCCGGACGCTGGCCCCCGGCGGGCTCGGTCTCGTCGCCGATCCCGGGCGGGCCCGGGCGGCGGAGTTCGAGCCGGCCTGCCGGGCGGCCAGCCTGGCCGTCGAAAGGCGGCCGGCCCGCCGGCCGCATGGCGCGACCGGCGGGCCCGAGATAGACCTGGACGTCGTCAGGCGACCAGCCTCATCTCCGGCACCTCGCCGGTGATGCCGATCACGAACTCCTCGAAGATCTTCACGTCGAGGGCCGAGGCGGTCTCGGCCTCCGGATGGAACTGCACGCCGATGGCCGTCCAATTCTCGATGCAGCTCTCGATCGCCTCGACCACGCCGTCCGGCGCCCGGGCGGTCACCTTGAAACTCGCTGCGACGTCGTCGATCGCCAGGTGATGCATGATGTTGACCCGGATCTCGCCATCGCCGTAGACCCGCTCCATGACCGTGCCGGGCTCGACCACGAGCGCATGGCGGTGGGCCAGGTCGGTCGGGTCCTTGTGGGGGATCGCCTTGGGCATGTCCTCGGGGAGGTGGAGGAACAGCGTGCCCCCCTCGGTGCCGTTGAGCAGTTGCATCCCGCTGCCGATGGCGAGCACCGGCATGTGCCGCGCGCAGACGTGCTTGACCAGCAGGCGGTCGAAGTCCTCGCGGCGGGCGTCCATCGGCCGCACCGACGGATGCGGCATGTAGCCGTCGCGGCGGGGATCGAGGTCGGCCCCGCCGACGAGCACGACGCCATCGAGGAGGTCGAGCACTCGGACGAGGTCTTCCTCGGACGCCAGCGGAGGCAGGATCACCGGAATCCCGCCGCCGGCGGTGATTCCGTCGTAGTAACCCGCGGCCACGAACGACAGGGCGGCGTGCTCCTTGCGGGTGGAGCGGTAGTCGGTGTTGATGCCGATGAGGGGCTTGGCGGCCATGGGTCCTCCTGACACTGTGGAAAGTCGTTCCGCCGGCCCCCGTCCGTGGTGGGTCGGCGTCGCGGGGTCGCGACCGGCCCGAACGTATCGCCTGGCAACGGCGAAACAAGGATTATTTCGATTTTGTGGTGGGCGGATGGCCGCGACCACAACATCCGGTGCTAGCACGGCCCGTGCTAGCAGTTTCCCGCATGGGATGGTGGCGCCGACGTCACGCCGCGATCCAGATCGCGCGGCGGAAACTGCGGAGCCAGGTCAACTGCCGCTTGGCCAGTTGGCGGGTGCGCCGCTGCGTGCGGCGGATCGCCTCCGCCCGGTCGGTCCGGCCGGCCAGAAGATCCGCCGCCTCGGCATAGCCCGCGGCTTGGATCGCCGTCGGGCCGATGCCGCCCGGGGCCGCGAGGGCCAGCCGGGTCTCCTCCACCAGCCCCGCCGCGAACATCTGCTCCACGCGGCGGTCGATCCGCTCGTGGAGCACCGACCGCGGCAGGTCGACGACGAGCAACTGCGTGTCGAACACCGGGTGCGGGGCGGGTGAAAAGGCCGCGGAGAGCGGCCGACCCGAGAGTTCCGCGACCTCGAGCGCGCGGATCACCCGCTTTTGGTCCCGCGGATGGATCCTGGCGGCCGCGGCCGGGTCGGCATCCGCGAGCCGGGCGTGCAGGTGGGCCGGCCCGTGCACCGCCGCCTCGGCCGCCAGCCGCCGCCGCAGGTCCGGATCCTCGGCCGGGAGCGGCGCCAGGCCGTCCCGCAGCGCCCGCAGGTAGAGCGGCGTGCCCCCCACGAAGAGGATCCGGCGCCCGCGCCGGCGGCAGTCGGCCACGGCCTCCGCCGCCTCGGCGAGCCAGCGGGCCACGCTGTAGGGCTCCGCCGGCGCGACCACGTCGATCAGGTGGTGGGGCACCTCCGCCCGTTGCTCGGCCGTCGGCTTGGCCGTGCCGACGTCGAGGCCGCGGTAGACGGCCATCGAATCGACACTCACGATCTCCGCGGCCAGTTCGCGGGCCAGCCGGATGCCGAGCGCCGATTTGCCCGACGCCGTGGGCCCCGACAGAAACCAGCAATCCGCGGCGAGTTCCGGCCGGGCAGACGGATCCCGCGGGGACCATGCTAGAGTTGAGCGGTCCGCCGCCGGCGGCCGGAGCGGATCCGGCCGGGCGACGGCCTCCGGCGAGGGCTGGACCGGTGTCCGATCGTCAGTCATCGATGCGTCGTGGCGAGGTGCTCGAGGCCCTCGAGCGGGTGGTGGCGTCGCGCAAGGGCGACGCTCCCGAAAAATCCTACACCAGCCGGCTCCTGGCCGGCGGCGTGCCGCGGATCGGCGCGAAGGTCACCGAGGAAGCCGGCGAACTCGTCCAGGCCGCAGCCGGCGAGGCCGACGACCGGGTCGTGGCGGAGGCCGCCGACCTGCTCTACCACACGCTCGTCCTGCTCGCCGCCCGGGGCCTCTCGCTGGCCGCCGTCGAGGACGAGCTGGCCCGGCGGTTCGGCGTGTCGGGGCTCGACGAGAAGGCGGCCCGGGGGCGGGCGTCGTGAGCGGCTCGCACACCGAACGCCTGCTGCGGATCGGCGTGCCCAGCAAGGGCCGGCTGGCGGAACTCGCCGCGCAGCTCCTGGCCGACGCCGGCCTCGCGTTTCGGCGGACCGAGCGCAGCCTGTTCGCCCGCTGCAAGGACATGCCGGTCGAGGTCACGTTCCTGCGGACCGACGACATCCCCGTGCTCACGGCCGAGGGGGCGATCGACCTGGGCATCACCGGCGCCGACCTCGTGGCCGAAAGCGGCGTCGATCTCGTCCACCGGCTCGACCTTGGCGTCGGCTCCTGCCGGCTGGCGATGTGCGTGGCCGATGATTCCCCGGTCACCGATCCGCGGCAGCTTGCCGGCCGACGGATCGCGACGAGCTTTCCCCGGGTCACCCGCACGTGGCTCGCCGCGCGGGGCGTCGATGCCCACTTCGTCGAACTCTCCGGCAGCGTGGAGGTGATGATCGCCCTCGGCGTGGCCGACGCGATCGTCGACCTGGTCGAGACCGGCAGCACGCTGGCCGCCAACCGGCTCCGTGTCCTCGCCGAGATCGGCCGCTACGAGACCGTGCTCGTGCAGAACCATCGCCCGGCCGACCAGGCCCTGGTCGACCGGATCGTCCGCCGGCTCGAGGGGATCGTGATCGCCCGCAGCTGGTCGCTGCTCGAATACAACGTGCCCCGGTCGCGGCTGGCCGAGGCCGAGAAGATCACCCCCGGCTTCAACTCGCCGACGATCATGCAGCTCGAGGACGCGGAGTGGTGCGCCGTGCGGGCCATGGTGAGGAGGGGCGAGGCCCACGCCATCATGGAGCGACTCGAGGCCATCGGCGCGTCGGCGATCATCGAGACGGCGATCGCGAACTGCCGGCTATAGTCGCGGGGCGCGGTTGTCCGTGGACGGTCGCCATGGCGCTGCAGAAGACGTCTTCGCGCCCAAGCCGCCCGGGGGACGGTGAAAGCCTCGGCTTCGGGAGGCGAGGATACGCATACTCGCCTCGACATCCCCCGATCCCCCGGGCTCCTCGCAGGGAGTGGAGTCGTATTGATCGCCTGAGCCGGACAGGGACGTGGTATTGGTCGAGCCGTTCAGGCATGACCAAACGATGTCATCCGGAGCGTTGGTTTCCGACCGACATCGTCGGTCGCCATCACGTGATCCGGCCGGCGACGATGCGGCCGGCGCGGAGGGTGGCGACGAGGCGGGTGGCGGGACGCGGCCGGCGACCCGACGACCGCCCCCGCGATCCGCGCCGGGCTCGAGGAGTCGCTGCGGGCGGGCGTGACCGCGATCGGCGACATCGCCACCGCCGCCCCGTCCGCTCCGGTCGGCGGCGGCCCACGGGTGCGGGCCTTCCGCGAGGCCCTCGGGCTGTTGCCGGCGGCCGCCACGGCGACGATTCGCGGCCTCGACCGCGATCTCGACCTCGCGGCCGCCCGCGGGATCGCGGCCGGCATCTCGCCGCATGCCCCCTAGTCCGTCGCGGCGCCGCTGGCCGCGCGACTGGCCCGGGAGATCGTCCGGCGGCGGCTGCCGGTGGCGATGTCGCCGATCGCGGTCACGCCCGCCCGCAGCGACTCCTCGAGCCC
>JBJTHX010000236.1:0-2694 GCA_046094745.1 Planctomycetia bacterium | reverse complement strand
CGCCGCGACCGCCCGGTGAATGTCGCCGTCTGGGGCATGCGAGGGAGCCGTTCGGCGGCGCGCGGAGCGGATCGGGCGGTCAGGGCTTGGCGATCCCGAGCGTGCCGAGCGCCTCGTGGGCCACCTCGGCCGTGACCGGCAGGTAGCCGTCCTTCTTCACGTCGGCCTGGCCCGACGCGCTGAGCACGTAGCGGAGGAACTCCCGCCGCAGCGGGTCGAGCTGCGTGCCCGGCTTGTGGTTCACGCTGAGGAGCAGGAACCGGGCCAGCGGGTAGTCGCCCGAATAGGCGTTGGCCGGCTCCGGCGCGACGGGCGGATCACCGTCCTTGGCGGCGAGCGCCACCGCGCGGACCCCGGCGGTGCGGTAGCCGATCCCGCTGTAGCCGATGGCGAACTTGTCGTTGGCCACCGCCTGCACGACGGCCGAGCTGCCCGGCTGCTCCTTGACCGTCGGCTTGAAGTCGCCCTTGAAGAGGGCGTGCTCTTTGAAGTAGCCGTAGGTGCCGCTCGTGGCGTTGCGGCCGTAGAGGCTGATCGGCTTGTCCTTCCACTCGCCGCCGAGGCCGAGGTCGCCCCAGGTGCGGATGTCGGCCTTCGCGCCACCGGTGCGATTCTTGGAGAAGATCGCGTCGATCTGCTGGAGGGAGAGGCCCGAGAGCGGATTGTCCTTATGGACGAACACGGCGAGCATGTCGATGGCGCCGGGCACCGTCGTCGGGGCGTAGCCGTGCTTCTCCTTGAAGGCGTCGATCTCCGCGGGCTTCCAGTCGCGGCTCATGGGCCCGAACGTGCAGGTGCCCTCGGTGAGGGCCGGGGGAGCCGAGGCCGAACCCTTGCCCTCGATGCCCTCGCCCACCCCGGGATAGAACTTCTTGAAGCCCTCGGCCCACAGCGCGACGAGATTGTTCATCGTGTCGGAGCCGACGAACTTGAGCGACCCGCTCACCTCCCCCGCCACCCGCTCGTAGGGCTTCAGGGCGGGGTCGAGATCCTGGGCCGAAAGCCGGGTGCCGGCCACGAGGAGAACGGTGGCGAACGCGAGGAAACGGGGACGGGCGAGCGGCCGCAGCATGAACGGTGACTCCGTGTCGGTGGTGTCTCGGAACCCGCGGCGGGCGACCCACCCCGGGGGCGTGTTCTAGCCGCCCGGTATGAGCGTTTCGTGAGGGTCGTGGGGCCGCCAAAAAAGGTCAAGGGGCGACCGCCGCGGCCGGTCCCGACGACGCGGAGCCGGCACGGAAAGGGGGGCACCACCGCACCGGCACCTACGGCTTGGCGGCACTCTCGGCGGCCGGCTTCGCCTTCTCCGCGTCGAGCAGGATGGATGCCGAATTGATGCAGTAGCGCAGCCCCGTCGGCGGCGGCCCGTCCTCGAACACGTGACCCAGGTGCGCGCCGCAGCGGCGGCAGGTGACTTCGGTCCGCACCATGCCGTGCGACAGGTCGCGGTGCTCGGCGATCGTCTTGCCCTTCACGCCGTCGATCGGCGCGGAGAAGGCGGGCCAGCCGCAGCCGCTGTGAAACTTCTCGCCGGAGCGGAACAGCGGTTCCCCGCAGCAAACGCAGCGGTAGGTGCCCGCGGTCTCGGTGTCGGTGTACTTGCCCGTGAAGGCCCGCTCGGTCCCCTTCTTGCGGGTCACCTCGTACTGGAGCGCCGTCAGCCGCCGCCGCCACTCGGCGTCGGCCTGCGGGATCTCGCCATCGGCAAGGCGGCCCGCGACGGCCGGATTCTTCTCGGGATCGGCGGCCTCGCGCTCGTCGCTGGCGGGCATCGGCTTCGGCTCCTTCTGGGCGGGCGGGGCGGCGGCCGCCGCCAGGCAGGCTCCGGCCAGGCAGGCGACGGACCACGAAAACGGCATCAGGCGCACGGGATCACCTCCTGCATGACGACGCCCTGATTGTAGCCGTCAGACCCCGGCGAGCGCCCGCAACTCGCGTTCCATGGCGTCGAGCCGCGTCGCGAGCGCCGCCTTCACGCCCGGCAGGGCCGCGGCCGAGCACGGTGGCGCGACCGCGAAAAGATAGAACTTGATCTTCGGCTCGGTGCCGCTGGGCCGCACGGCGACGGCGTTGCCCAGCGCCGGAAACCGGCCGTCGGGAAGCCGCGTGCCGGCATCCGGCAGCCCGGCCAGGTCGAAGATCACGAGGTCGCCCTTCACGCCGGGATACGGCTCGGGCCGCCCGCCCGGTGTCCAGGTGGCGAGGCTCGCCTGGTCGCGGGTGCGGACCACGTCGAGGCCGGCGAGCGACGCCGGCGGCGTGGCCCGCAGCGCCGCCATGATCTCCTTCATCCGGCCCATGCCGCTCGCGCCGGGCAGCATGACGTTGATCTGCCGCTCCGCATGGCAGCCGTGCGCGACGAACAGGGCGTCGAGTTCCTCGTGGGGCGTGCGGCCCTCCGCCTTCAGTCGCGCGGTGAGCTCCGCCATCAACAAGGCCGCGACGGCCGCATCCTTGTCGCGAACGTGGGTGCCGGCGAGGTAGCCGTGCGACTCCTCGGCGCCGAACACGAACCGCTCCGGACCATGCCTGTCGACCGCAGAGCAGATCCACTTGAAGCCGACGAGCTGCGTGTCGTCCACTTCCAGGCCGTGGGCCTCGGCGATCCTTCGCACCAGGCCGCTGGTCACCAGCGTGGTGACGACGTAGTCGCCCGGCCGGGCCGCACCCCGGCTCCGCCGCGCGGCGATCGCC
>JBJTHX010000235.1:0-18861 GCA_046094745.1 Planctomycetia bacterium | reverse complement strand
GCTCCCGCCGCAGCACGCCGCCGTCGCGGACGATCTCGGCCTCGAACATCAGGTGCTCGACGAGCCGGAACCGTCCGGCGGCGATCTCGTCGAGCGCGGCGGCGAACTCCTCGCGGGCAAACCCGGCGAGGAACCCGAGCGTGCCGAGGTTCACGCCGAGCACCGGCACCTGCTCGTAGGCCATCCAGCGGGCCGTCCGCAGGATCGAGCCGTCGCCGCCGAGCACGACGACCAGGTCGGGCGGCGGCGCCGAGCCGTCGCGGAGCGGACCGCGGCCCCAGTCGTCCCGCGGGGCCAGCCGGACGACGGGCTCGTGGCCACGGTCGGCGAGCAGCGCGGCGACGCGGGCCGCCTCGCCGCCGACGTCGGGCAGTTCGTCGGGGCCGACGATCGTGACCCGCAGCGGGCCGGCGATGGCCTGCTGCGGCCGCAGCCGCGGGAGCGATGGGCGTGCAGGCATGGGTCAGGTATGGGCCGTGGCATGGGCCGCCGCGACGGGCTGCGGATCGCGGCCGGCGAGCCGTCGGCAGGCGGCCGCGATACCGGCCGCGTCGAGGCCGAGCGACGCGAGCAACTCGCCCCGCTCGCCGTGCTCCACGAACCGGTCGGGCAGGCCGAGCCGCACGATGGGCCCGAGCGGGTGCCGGGAGTCACCGGCCTCCAGGCAGGCTGCCTGCGCGTCGTTGGCCATCTCGAGCACCGCGCTGCCGAAGCCTGTCTGCAGGGCGTTCTCCTCACCCGTGACGGTCCAGGGCGCCGCCTCCATCCGCTCGAGCATGAGCGTCGTGTCGAGCGGCTTCACGAACCGGGCGTTGATCACCGCGACCTCGAGCCCCTCCGTGCGGAGCCTGGCGGCCGCGGACAGGGCCTCGCCGAGGAGCGCGCCGCAGGCGACGATCAGGCCGTCGGCCCCCTCGGCCAGCACCTCGGCCCGGCCGGGCGCGAGCGGCGCCCGTGGCCCGGCATGCCGCTCGGCGACCGCCTTCGGGTAGCGGATCGCGACCGGTCCCGGCTGGGACAGGGCCCAGTCGAGCATCGCGGCGAGGTCGTGCTCGTCGCCTGGCGCCAGGACCGTCATGTTCGGGAACAGCCGCATGTAGCCCAGGTCGTACGAGCCGTGGTGCGTGGGGCCGTCGGGGCCCGTCAGGCCCGCCCGGTCCATCATGAAGACCACCGGCAGGTTCTGCAGGCAGACCTCCTGGAAGACCTGGTCGAAGGACCGCTGCAGGAACGTGCTGTAGATGTCGACGATCGGCCGGCAGCCCGCCTTCGCCTGACCGGCCGCGAAGGCCACGGCGTGCGACTCGCAGATCCCGACGTCGAAGAACTGCGCTGGAAACTCCGCCCGCACCTTCTCCAGTTTATTGCCCTGGCACATGGCCGCCGTGAGCACCGTCACCCGCGGATCCCGCCGCAGGGCCGCGCCGATCGCGTCGGCGGCCACGTCGGTGTAGGCCCGGGCCGACGACTTCTTGATCGAGACGATGCAGTCGTCGTCGTCGCACTCGAAGGGCGCCGGCGTGTGGAAGAAGACGGGGTCGGCCTCGGCCGGCTTGAAGCCGTGCCCCTTCTCGGTGAGCACGTGGAGGAGGATCGGCCCCTCCTCGTCCTTGACGAGTTCCAGGTAGCGGATCAGGTTCGGCAGCGAGTGCCCCTCGACCGGGCCGAAGTAGCGGACGCCGAGGGCCTCGAACAGGGCGCCGCCGTGGAGCGTCGCCTTGATCGAATCCTTGACGTTGACGAGCATCCGCTCGACCGACTCGCCCACCATCGGCACGCCCTTGATGAGCTCGCCGGCCTGCGTCTTGAGCTCGCGGTACCAGGGGTTGGTGCGGATGACGTCGAGGTACTCGGCCAGGGCCCCGACCCGCGGGCAGATCGACATCTTGTTGTCGTTGAGGATGATCAGCAGCCGCTTCTTGAGGAAGCCGGCGTTGTTGAGGGCCTCGAAGACGATGCCGGAGGGCAGGGCGCCGTCGCCGATCACGGCCACGGAGTGGCGGTCGGCCTCACCCCGCCGGTCGTCGCCGCTGGCCAGGCCGAGGGCCGTGGAGATGCTGCAGCCGGCGTGGCCCGTCATGAACAGGTCGTAGGGGCTCTCGTCGGGGTTGGGGTAGCCCATCAGCCCGCCGCGGGTGCGGATCGTGCCGAACCGGGCGAAGCGGCCCGTGATCAGCTTGTGGGGGTAGATCTGGTGGCCGGTGTCCCAGATCAGCCGGTCGCGGCTGAAGTCGAAGACGCGGTGCAGGGCGAGGCACAGCTCCACGACGCCGAGGTTCGAGGCGAAGTGGGCCGTGCGGGTGGCCGCCACCTCGCACAGGGCCCGCCGCATCTCGGCGGCGAGCCGCTCGAGATCGGGCATGGAGAGCCCGGCGAGGTCCCGCGGCGAATGGATGGAGGGAAGGATGTCGGCCATGATGACGAAGTCGCTCCTGCGTCGTGCGGTCCCGGTCAATGGTCGCGGTGGACGATCCAGCGGGCGAGGCGGGCGAGGTCGCCCGCTCCCGCGCCGAGCGGTTCGACGGCCGCCTCCGCCGCCTCCGCCAGGCGGACCGCCCGCCGGCGTGACTCCTCCACGCCCAGCACGGTGGGGAAGGTGAGCTTGCCGCGATCGGCATCCTTGCCCACCCGCTTGCCCACGGCCGCCTCGCTGCCCTCCGCGTCGAGCAGGTCGTCGGCGATCTGGAAGGCCTCGCCGAAGGCCCGGCCGAACGCGGCCAGGTGTCCGAGGCGGGCGTCGTCGGCACCGGCGGACAGGCCGCCGAGTTGGAGCGCGGCGTGGAACAGCGCGCCGGTCTTGCGGCGGTTGATCCGCTCCATCCAGGCGACCTGCGCCGCGTGCGGTTCGGCCCGCATGTCCGGAATCCAGCCGCGCTCCAGGGCGAGGTCGTCGGCCTGGCCGCCGACGAGCGCCTCGGGCCCGGCGGCCCGGGCGAGCACGCCGCAGCCGCGGGCCGCCACGGCGGCCGGCAGGCCCGTGGCCAGCGTCTCGAAGGCCAGCGCCTGCAGGGCGTCGCCGCAGAGGATGGCCGTGGCCTCGTCGAAGGCGCGGTGGCAGGTGGGCCGGCCGCGCCGCAGATCGTCGTCGTCCATCGCCGGGAGGTCGTCGTGCACGAGCGAATAGGCGTGGATCATCTCCACGGCCACGGCCGCCGGTGCGGCGGCATCCCAGCCGCCGCCGCAGGCCCGCGCGGCCCAGAGCGTCAGCGCCGGCCGCAGCCGCTTGCCGGGCGCGAGCAGGGCGTGCCGCATGGCGGCGAGCAGCCGCGGCGCGACGTCGGGCCCATCGGCCAGGCTGGCGTCGAGGTGCGGCTCGATGAACCCGCGGACCTGCGCGAGCGCCGCGAGGATTTCCTCCTCGCGGCGGGGGGCGACGACGGCGACCGGGGAGGCGGACACGGAGTTGCTGCGCGGGGCCGTTGGGGTTGCCCTGGATGGGCCCGCAGTCGACGGTGCGAGGCGGCCGGAAGGAAGGGTTTTCCCGCCGCTTTTCCCGTGCGAAAGTCTAGGCTTCGCCGGGGGCCTCGTCCATCCCCGGGAGGCTGCGCGGGCGGGCGGCCTTGGCCCGCGTTGGCCGCGAGGTTCGCGGCGAGGCGGCCGGTTGGGTGGAGTCTGCGGGCGGCGCGGCACCGGCCGCGGGTTCGAGAACGGGCCGGCCCTCCTCGTCGATCCGCACGAGCACGCTGACGCGTTCCTCGGCCGCGGCCAGTTCGTCGTGCAGCCGGCGCAGGATCGTCACCCCGCGCTCGTAGGCGTCGATCGACGCCGAGAGGCCGAGGCTGCCGGACTCGAGCCGGGCGACGAGATCGGCGAGCTGCTCGAGCGCGGACTCGAAGGTGCGGGGCGGCTCCGCGGCGGCGGAGGTTTCAGGTTCGGGCGTCGTCATCGGTCGCGATCCTTTCCACTCGGCTCCAGATCCTGCCATCGGCCAGTTGGGTCTCGAGGCCGTCGCCGGCGGCCAGTCCGGCCACCGTCTTCAGCGCCGTGCGGTCGCTGGCCCGCGTCGTCACCGACCAACCACGGGCGAGCAGGTGCAGCGGGCTGCCCGCCTCCAGCCGGCCGGCCGCCGCGGCGAGCCGCTCGCGGCCGCGGGCGACGGCGGCGCCGGCGAGCCGGCGGAGGCGGAGGGCCTGCTGGTCGAGGGCCAGCCGGCGGTCGCGCACGAGCCGCGCCGGGTCGGCGAACAGCCGCGACCGCGCCAGCTGCGCGACCCGCTCGCGGGCGAGCACCACGCGGCGGCCGAGGCCCGCCTGCAGCCGCAGGCCCAGGGAGGCGACGGTCGCGGCCACCTGCGGGCCGTCGGGCGAGACGCGGGCCGCCGCGTCGGTGGGCGTCAGGGCCCGCAGGTCGGCGGCGAGGTCGGCGAGCGTGACGTCGATCTCGTGGCCGACGCCGGAGACGACGGGGATCGGGCTGGCGGCCACGGCGCGGACGAGCACCTCCTCGTTGAAGGCCCACAGGTCCTCGAGGCTGCCGCCGCCGCGGACCAGCGCGATCACGTCGACGGCCGGTGCGATCCGCGCGGCGACACCGAGGGCCACGGCCAGCTCCTCGGCGGCCCCCGCCCCCTGCACCCGCGAGGGCACGACGATCACCTCGCTCCCCTTCCAGCGGGCGAAGAGGGCCGTGAGGAAGTCGGCGATCGCGGCGCCGGTGGGACTCGTGACCAGGGCGATGCGCCGCGGGAAGGCGGGGATCGGCCGCTTGCGGGCGGGGGCGAACAGGCCCTCGCGATCGAGCGCGTCCCGCAGCCGCCGCAGCTGGGCCTCGAGGGCGCCGGTGCCGAGTGCATGGAGCCGGTCGATCGTGAGCTGGTAGGTGCCGCGGGGCGGATAGACCTCGATCCGACCGTGGCAGACAACCTGCAGGCCGTCGGCGGGATCGATCGCCAGCTGGGTGGCCGTGCCCCGCCAGATCACCGCCCGCAAGAGGGCCGCATCGTCCTTGAGCGACAGATAGACGTGTCCCGAGGAGGCCCGCGTCAGGTTCGAGACCTCGCCCGCGACCCAGACGTCGGCGAACCGCGTCTCGAGCTGCTGCTTGACGCGGGCGGTCACCTCCGACACGCTCATGGCGTTCGGCGGCGGGCTGCGGCGGTCGGCGTCGAGGCGGTCGATCATCGTCCGGCAATGTACCACCTGCCGCCCCGAGGCGGTTTCCCGCAGGCGATCGATCCGCATGGCACAACCCACCGCCGCAGTGTCGCAGCCGTCCGCGGGCCAGGCCGGCGCGCCGCCCCGCGGCGCCCTGCTCGTCGTCTTCCTCACGGTGTTCATCGACCTGCTCGGCTTCGGGATCGTGCTTCCGGTGATGCCGCGGCAGGTGCAGCCGTTCCTCGACGCCCTCGGCGTCGCGCCGGTGGCGCGGGGCGCCGTCATCGGCCTCTTGTTCTCCGCATTCTCGGCGATGCAGTTCCTTTTCAGTCCGCTGTGGGGGCAGGTCTCCGACCGGATCGGCCGGCGGCCGATGCTGCTGTTGAGTCTCGCCGGCTCGGTCGTCTTCTACGCCGTCTACGGCTGGGCCGTGAGCCTTTCCGGCCCCGGGCCGATCACGCCGGCGGTCGCGAAGACGGCCCTGGGACTGCTGCTCGTGGCCCGGATCGGGGCCGGCATCGCCGGCGCCAGTGTCGGCACCGCCGCCGCGGTCATCGCCGACTGCACGACCCCCGAGAACCGGGCCCGCGGCATGGCCCTGATTGGCATCGCCTTCGGCGCGGGCTTCACGCTCGGGCCGCTGATCGCCTATTTCGGCCTCGGGCTCTTCGGCCGGCAGCCGTGGGGCGTCGGCGCGATCGCATCGCTGCTCTCGCTCGTCGCGCTCCTGCTGGCGATCGGCGTGTTCCCGGAGACCCGCCGGCCCGGCAGCCGGCCCACGAAGGAGTTCCCGAGCCTCGCCCGGTCGGCGGCCGTCCTCGCCATGCCGGCCGTGGGCGGGCTCGTGCTCGTCTATTTCCTCTCGATCTTCGCGTTCGCGAACTTCGAGTCCACGCTCGCCCGGCTGACGAAGTCGGCCTTCGGCATGGACGACGACGGCAACTTCCTCGTCTTCGCCAGCATCGGCTTCATGCTCCTGCTGGCCGGCGGGGCCTACCGCCCGCTCGCCAAACGGCTCTCCGAGGCGACGCTGCTCTCCGGAGGAGTGTGCCTGGTGATCATCGGCCTCGGACTCGTCGGCTGCGTGGCCTGGTTCGTGGCCCGTGGCACGCCGGGCGACCGCCTCCAAAACCTCTTTTACCTGGCGTCCGCACTGGCCGTGGCCGGGTTCGCCGGCATCAACCCGTCGGTGTCGGCGCTGATCTCGAAGCGGACCGATCCCGACCGGCAGGGGGAGGTGCTGGGCGTGAACCAGTCGTTCGCCTCGCTGGGCCGGATCCTCGGGCCGCTCGCCGGCTCGATCCTCTACGACGCCGATGCCTCGCACGTGCTGCCGTTCGTGGCGGCCGTGGCCACGCTCCTCGGTGCGGCGCTGCTGCTGCCGGGGATCGCCCGGCGGGCTTGAGCGGAAGGGCCGTGCTATGAACGCTGCCGTGCCCGGCGTCGTGGTCGTGGGACACGGCACAGCCGACGCGACGGGCGTCGACGAGGCGCGGCGGCTGACGCAACTGGTCGCCGGGCGGCTGCCGGGCGCGGCGGTGGAGCTCGGCTTCCTGGAACTGGCGGCGCCGTCGATCGCCGTGGCGGTCGATCGGCTGGCCGCCCGCGGCTGCCGGAGCATCGTGGCGGCGCCACTGCTCTTGTTTCGCGCGGGGCACGCCCGCCGCGACGTGCCCGCGGCCCTGGCCGCCGCCGCGGCCGCGCATGGGCTCGTTGTGCGGCAGGCCGAGCCGCTCGGCTCCCACCCCGCGGTCGTGGCCCTGGTGCGGCGGCGTCGGGAGGAAGCGGTGGCCGGTGGCGGACCGACGTCGGCCGCCGGCACGCGGCTCGTGTTGCTCGGCCGCGGTTCGAGCGATCCGCGGGCGGTTTGCCAGCTCTGTCGAATCGCGCTGACGGCGGCCGCGGGCGGGGAAGACCCGCTCCACCTGGGCTTCGCCGCCGCCGCCCGGCCGACGCTCGACGAGGCGGTGGCGCAGGCGGCCGCGGCCCCGGGCGTGCGCCGGGTCGTGGTGCAACCGCACCTCCTGTTCGCGGGCCACGTAGAAGGGCAGGTGGACGCGGCCGTGGGCCGCGGCCGCGCCGCCCGGCCCGACCTCGAGTGGCTGCGGGCGTCCCGGCTCGGCGCCGACCCGCTGGTGGCGGAGGCAGTGGTGGAGCGGCTGCTCGAGGCCGCCCCGGAACTGCGAAACGCGGTTTCACCGCCGACAAAGCAGACCTCGCCAAGGCGGACGTGAATCGTCACAATGAAGGATCGGCCGCAGCACTGTGAGAGAGGAGTGATCGCGTGAACCCGTCGAGCGAGGCGAACACCATGAACCGAGCGTTTTCGGCGGCCGCCCGCCGCCCCTGGGGCCGGCTTGTGGTCCTCCTGGCGGCCTGCGCGGCGCCGCTCGTGACCGCGTCCGCCGACGAGCCGCCTGCCGCCGCGGTGCCGGCCGCCGCCGTGCCCAAGCCCGGCCCCAACGACCGGGCCATCGCCCTGGCCGTCCGCAACTTTCTCGAGCGGGAGCACTACCTGGGCCAGCCGATCGACGACACCGTCGCCCGCCGCTGGTTCAAGTCGTTCCTCGAGGCGCTCGATCCGATGAAGGTCTACTTCCTGCAGGGCGACGTCGACGCCTTCATGCAGAAGCGGGAGTCGCTCGACGACCTCGTCAAGCGGGGCGACGTGTCGTTCGCCTACGAGGTGCTGACGCGGTTCCTGCAGCGGGTCGACTCGCGGCTGCCGCTGATCGAGCGGCTGATCCAGACGCCGCAGGACTTCGCCCAGGAGGAGTCGATCGTCATCGACCGTGATGCGACCAGCTGGGCCCGCACGGAGGCCGAGGCCGAGGACCTGTGGCGGAAGCGGATCAAATACGACCTGCTCGTCCAGAAGATGGAAAAGACGTCCGACACCGAGGCGAAGGAGAAGCTGCTCCGCCGCTACCGGAGCTTCGCCAAGCGGATGCACCAGATGACCGCGGACGAGCTGCTCGAGACCTACCTCTCGTCGCTCACCGGCAGCCTCGACCCGCACACGAGTTTCATGTCGCCCGGCACGCTCGAGAACTTCGAGATCCAGATGAAGCTCCAGCTCGACGGCATCGGCGCCTCGCTCAAGGGCGAGGACGGCCACACCACCGTGGCCGAGGTGGTTCCGGGCGGCGCGGCCGATCGCGACGGCCGGATCAAGGCCAAGGACCGGATCGTCGGCGTGGGGCAGGGGGACGAGGGTGACATCGAGGACGTCGTCGACCTGAACCTCAACGAGGTGGTGAAGAAGATCCGTGGCAAGCGGGGCACCGTCGTGCGGATCAAGGTGATCCCCGTCGGCGAGACGGCGCCCAAGATCTACGACATCGTCCGCGACAAGATCGAACTGAAGGACGCCGAGGCCCGCGGCGAGGTCATCGAGCACGGCAAGAAGGTCGACGGCGCCCCCTATCGGTTCGGCGTCATCAACCTGCCGAGCTTCTACATGGACATGGACGGCGCCCGGCAGGGTCAGGCGGAGTACAAGAGCAGCACGCGGGACTGCCGGCGGCTCCTCGACGACTTCCGGCAGAAGGGTGTCGACGCCGTGGTGCTCGACCTCCGCAGCAACGGCGGCGGCTCGCTGCCCGAGGCGATCTCGCTGAGCGGCCTGTTCATCGACCGCGGGCCGGTGGTGCAGGTCAAGAAGAAGGACAAGTCGGTGGAGGTTTACGACGACACCGATCCGGGCGTCGCCTGGTCGGGGCCGCTGGTCGTGCTCACGAACAAGTTCAGCGCGAGCGCCAGCGAGATCGTAGCCGGTGCGATCCAGGATTACGGCCGCGGCATCCTCGTCGGCGACAGCGCCACCCACGGCAAGGGCACCGTGCAGAGCCTGCTCGACCTCGGCCGGCAGCTGTTCCAGCGGTTCGACAACGCGCCCTCGCTGGGGGCGATCAAGATCACGATGCAGCAGTTCTACCGGCCGTCGGGCGACAGCACCCAGCTCGAGGGCGTGAAGAGCGACGTCGAGCTGCCGAGCATCACCACGCACCTGCCGGTGGGCGAGTCCGACCTCGACTATGCCGTCGCGTTCGACCGGCTGCCGGCGGCGGCGTTCCAGCCGACGGGCCGCGTGACCGACCGGACGCTGTCCCGGCTGCGGGAGCAGTCGCAGGCCCGGGTCGCCGCCAGCGACGAGTTCAAGAAGCTGGCCGGCGATATCGAACGGTACGAGAGGCGGAAGAAGGAAAAGACGCTCTCGCTCGTGGAGACGGAGTTCGCGCGGCAGTGGAACGAGGGCAAGGCGGCCGAGGACGAGGAGAAGAAGCTTGAGGAGCTGGAGTCGCACAAGCGGCCCGTGGTGAAGCGGGACTTCTACTTCGACGAGGCGATGAACGTGGCCGTCGACTACCTGCAGGCGCTCGTCGGGGGCGGGGTCGTCGGGGCGCCGCAGCAGGCGGAGGTGACGCGGCCCGCGACGCCCGCACCGGTGCCGGCCCCGCCGACGCCGCAGTTGTCCGTGCCGGTGCCGATCCCGCAGTGACGCGTCAGCCCACGAGTCCCGCGAGCGCGGCGAGCGGGTCGGGGTGGGCGAGCCGGACGGGGACGTCGGCGAACAGCCGCCCGGGATCGACCCGCTTGTCGGCGCCGCGGGTCCGGGGGGCCGTGGCGTCCCACCGTGGCTCGGGGCTGCCCGAGACGGCGGCGAGCCGGCCGTACCAGTCGCGGCGGCGGACCGGCCGGCCGTCGGAGACGACGTACAGCGGCCGGGGACCGGCTGCCGCCGCGACGAGGCAGACGATTTCCGCCGCGTCGTCCACGTGGATCAGGTTGAGCCACGAATCGGGGTCGGCGGCGATCGGTGCGCCGGCCCGCAGGTCGGCGATCCGCGGCAGACGTCCGGGGCCGTAGAGGCCCGCGAACCGGAGTGCCACGCCCGGCCCCCGGGGATGCGTCCGCAGGAGCGACTCGGCCTCCAGCAGCACGCGGCCGGCCTCGCGGGTGGGATGGGCCGGCGTCGACTCATCCACCACCCGTCCGTCCGCCTCGCCCCACACGCCGGTCGAACTCGAGAGGATCACGCGGGGGCCGCCGGGCAGCGCGTCGAGCAGTCGTCCCAGGCCACGGACGTGAACGTCGTGGTGCGTCGTGTCCGCGGCGCGGTCGAAGCCCACCGCCCAGAAGACCGTGGCCACCTCCGGGAGGGCGACGGCGGGAAAGTCGGCGGCGGTGACGTCGGCGACGAGCGGCTCGATGCCGAGCGCCGCGAGTTCCGCCGCCCGGGCGGGCCGCCGCGTGACGGCGACGACGCGGTCGCCCGCGGCCAGCCAGCGGCGGGCGACCCGCTCGCCCAGGTAGCCGCAGCCCACGACGAGCCGCGTCGGCGGAGCGGCGGTGATCGGGACGGGGGCCGTCATCCGTCGAGCGGCCGCGAGGCCGACTCCGCATCGCCGTGCTTGCGGGCATCGAGCCACGAGGCGAGCACGACCTGCGCCGCGACGGCGTCGGCCCGCTCCTTCTTCCGGCCGCGGGAGAGCCCGACGCCGGCGAGCATGCCGGCCGCCTCGCGGGAACTGTACCGCTCGTCGTGGTAGGCCACGGGCAGCCCGGTGATCCGCCCCAGCCAGGCACCGAATCGCTCGACCTCGGCCGACATGGCGCTCGCGGTGCCGTCGGCATGAACCGGCAGGCCGACGACAAACCCGGCCAGCGCCTCGGCGCGGGCGAGCCGGCGGAAGAAGCCGGCGTCGGCGTCGTGGTCGCCGGCCGTCTCGTGCACGCACAGCGGGCTCGCCAGGATCCGCTCGGCGTCGCAGACGGCGACCCCGATGCGCCGCCGGCCGTAGTCGACGCCGGCGACGCGGCCGGAGGGTATGGGTTGCGACGCGGGTGTCATTCGCTGGCCGCCGCGGCTGGGACCTGCGGATCGGGGAAGCGGCCCTGGGCCAGGAACTCCCGCGTCGCCCGCTGCACGGCAGGGTCGCGCATCATGGCGGCGTGATGGACGGGCAGCAGGAGAAAATCGTCGGCTCCGGGCAGGTGCGTCTCGGCGACGCGGACGACCGCGTCGTCGTCGCCGTCGAGCAGCGAACTGAAGCCCGCGTCGTCGCCCTTGCCGCCCGCGAGGATTCCGACCGGGCAGTCGGGCACGGCGAGGCCGGGGGCCACCCGCTGCCATTCGACGACGAGATCCCGCGCGGCGCCCTCCGCCGACTCGGCCACGCCCCAGATCCGCGACGCCATGCGGGCGAGGTCGGAGCCCTGGTTCGGTGGGCCGAGCATCACCACGCGATGCACGCGGCCGCGGTCGGCGGCCGGAGCGATCGCCAGCCAGCGACGGACGACGAGGTTGCCCAGGCTGTGGCCCACGAAGCTGATCCGCCGCGTGGCCGGCCTGCCGGCCACGACGGCGGCCAGCGCGCGGCCGTGGGCGTCGATGTCGGCTCGCACGCTCGCGTAGCCGAAGGTGAGGACCGTGGCGTCGAGCGACCTGCGGAGTTGCTCCGCGAGCGGCTGCATCGAGTCGCGGCCTTCGCCCAGGCCGTGCAGGAGGATCACGGTCTCCCCCCGCGGCGGCGGCAGCCGCCCCTCGGCCTCGATCGCCGCGAGGGCGGCCCGGCACTCCGCGGCCGTGCCGGCGCGGACGACGCCGTCGGTCGGGTCGAGGACCCGGCAGGATTCCGTGCCCGGGCGCCGCTGGAGTCGCCAGTCGTGGCGGATCGCCTCGTCGGTCCACTCCAGCGCCTCGCGGGACCGCCGGAAGGCGTCGAACAGGGCCGCGTCGCGGCGGAGCACCGCCTCGTCGGCCGGCTCGGCGGCCCGGGCCGCAGGCGCCAGCATCGTCCCGACCAGCATCGCCGCCGTCGCCGTCCGCACGTTCACAGATATTCCCGCCAGCCGCGGTTTTCGAGTTCCGCCACCACCTTGCGGACGGCCTCCTCGTGGGCCCGGTCGGCCACGAGCGTCGCATCGGGGGTGTGCACCACCAGCATATCCTCGAGCCCCACCGTGACGACCAGGTGGTCGCCCACGGCATGCACGATCGTGCGAATGGAGTCGATGCCGAGATGCCGGCCGACGATCGTGTTGCCGTCCGCGTCGACGCCCCGCTGTCGGGCCACCGCCGACCAGCCGCCGAGGTCGTCCCAGGCGAAGGGCGCCTCGATCACCACGACGTCGGAGGCGTGCTCGAGGACCGCGTAGTCGATCGAGATCCCCTTGATGGCCGCGAACTCGCGGGCGAAGACGGCGTCGCGGTCGGGACCGTCCCAGGCGGCGGCGATCCGCTCAAGATGGGCGAGGCACTCGGGCTGCCGCTCGCGGAGGGCGGCGAGGATCGTCGCCGCCTTCCAGACGAAGATGCCCGCGTTCCAGAGGAAATCGCCCGCCGCCAGGTATTCCTCGGCCACCTTCCGGGGTGGCTTCTCGCGGAACCGGGCCACGGCGTGGGCCGGCGCCGCGCCGGGGGCCACGGCGAGCGGGCCGCCCTGTTGGATGTAGCCGAAACTTTCCGCCGGGTAGGTGGGGCGGACGCCGAAGGTCACGAGCCGGCCCGGCTGCTCGGCGACGAGCGCCGCCGCCTGGCGGACGGCCGCCTGGAACCCTGCGGCCGGCGCGATCACGTGGTCGGATGGCATCACGACCATGGTGGCGTCGGGGTCGCTCCGCGACACGAGCAGGGCCGCCAGCCCGATGCACGGCGCGGTGTCCCGCTTGCAGGGTTCCCCCACGAGCCCGGCGGCGGGCACCTGCGGCACCTGGCGGCGGGCCGCCTCCAGCAAGTGGGCCGACGTGACGACGAGCACCCGCTCCGGCGGCACCAGGCCGTCGAGCCGGGCGATGGTGTCCTCCAGCAGCGTCCGCGCGCCGGCCAGCGGCAAGAGTTGCTTGGGGAGCGCGGCCCGGCTGGCCGGCCAGAACCGCGTGCCGGAACCGCCCGCCATCACGACCGCGTGCAGCATCGGAGTCTCTCTCCTTTCAGGACGCCGGCATCAGAGCCGGCCGCGGACCCAGAGCCAGAGCACGAACCCCAGGAGCGGGAAGCCGCCGAAGATCACGCCGTAGGTGAAGAGCGTCGTCCAGACGTGTCGCGGCCACCGCGCCATGCATGCCTCAGCCCTGGCTTCGCACCACGAGGTCGACGGGGATTTCGAGCGGCTCCTCGGCCGGCTCGGCGAGCCGCACGTCCACCCGCACGCCCCAGGGCAGGACCTCCGCCGCCGCGACCGTCGCCTCGACGCCGTCGTACTCCGTGGCCACCTCGACCGCGGGCGTGACCTCGAACGCCGGGCAGAAGCCGACGTGGCCGTGGGCGGTGCGGGCGCCCGCGGCGATCGCGACGTTGATCCGGCCCTGCAGGCAGTCGGCACCGGCGGGCGTCTCATAGCGGGTGAACCGCTGCCGCAGATGCCCGGGCACCCGCTCCGCGGCTGGCCGGGACCGGCGCGGCTGCCGCAGCATCGAGTCCGCCCTCGGACGGACGCGGGCCGTCTCCCTCGCGGCCTTTGCCCGGGGCACCAGGGCCACGGCTGCCGCGGCGATCGCCACGGCCAGCGTCGTCGCAGCGCCATCGAGCCAGGTGGCGGCCCGTGGCGGCAGCACCAGCGCCGTCATGGCCAGGACGACGCCCGCCCGGGCGACGAGCGACGCCCGTCGGGGGCCGCCGGCGAGCGCGGCCGCGTCGGCGAGTGCCACGAGCGCCGCGCCCGCGGCGGCGACCGGCAGCACGACGCCGGGACCGGCGGTGTCGCCGAAGTTCACGGCCAGCCGCCGCACCACGAGCACGAGGCCCGCGGCCAAGGCCGCCGCACCCGCGGCGGCGCCGAGGGCGGTGGCGACCAGAGCCGCGATGGCGTCGAGGCCGGCGGCCGTCGGGTCGGCCGGCCATCCGCCGCGGCGGGTGGAGAGCGCCCTCATGCCGGCGTCAGGCCACCGCGGCGGCGTTGGCCGCCTCGGCCAGCGCCGCGGCACGGTCGGTCTGCTCCCAGGAGAAGCCCTCGCGGCCGAAGTGGCCGCCGGCCGCCGTCTTGCGGTAGATCGGCCGCCGCAGGTCGAGGTAGTCGATGATGCCGCGGGGCGTGAGCGGGAAGAACTCGCGGACCAGCTCGCAGAGCCGCTGGTCCTCGATCCGGCCGGTGCCCTCGGTGTCGACGTGCACGCTCACCGGCTCGCTGACGCCGATGGCATAGGCGAGCTGCACCTCGCAGCGGTCGGCGAGGCCGGCGGCCACGATGTTCTTGGCGATGTGACGGGCCATGTAGGCCGCACTGCGGTCGACCTTCGTCGGATCCTTGCCGGAGAAGGCGCCGCCGCCGTGGCGGCCCCAGCCGCCGTAGGTGTCGACGATGATCTTGCGGCCGGTGAGGCCACAATCGCCGTGCGGGCCACCGACCACGAACCGGCCGGTCGGGTTGACGTGGTAGGTGATGTCGCTCGTGTCCAGGTCCTTCGGCAAGAGCGGCTTGATGATCCTGTCGACGACGAACTTGCGGATCTCCTCGTTCGAGACGTGCGGGGCGTGCTGCGTGGAGACCACGACGGTGTCGATCCGCACCGGCCGGTTGCCCTCATACTCCACCGTCACCTGGCTCTTGGAATCGGGCCGCAGCCAGTCGACCTCGCCCTTCTGCCGGGCCTCGGTCAGCCGGTTGAGGATCCGGTGCGACAGCGCGATCGGCAGCGGCATCAGTTCGGGAGTCTCGTTGCAGGCGTAGCCGAACATCAGGCCCTGGTCGCCGGCGCCAATATCCTTGCCTTTGGCCTCGTCCTCGTTGACGCCCATGGCGATGTCTCCCGACTGCTTGCCGACGGCCACGAGCACGGAGCAGGTGTCGGCGGCGATGCCCATCTCGTCGTCGGTGTAGCCGACGTCGCGGATCACCTGGCGGACCACCTGCTGGTAGTCGATCGTCCCCTTGGAGGTGATCTCACCGGCGATCACGGCCAGGCCGGTGGTGACCATCGTCTCACAGGCCACGCGGCTCCGCGGGTCCTGGGCGAGGTAGGCGTCGAGCACGCCGTCGGAGATCTGGTCGGCCAACTTGTCCGGATGGCCCATGCTGACCGACTCGCTCGTGAACAGATACTTGCCGTGTGCCACGTTCCAGCCTCGTGCTTGGTAGGGAAGGGGATCCGCCGCGGAGCGGCCTGATGTTCGCAAGGTCCGGATTATCGGGCAGCGGCCGTAGGACGGCAACCGGCCGGCGTCGCGGCCGCGTCATCCGCCCCTCGCCGGGGCGGCCGGGAGCCGGTCGAGGATCAGGCGGGCCGTGGTCGCCGTCGCTCCGCGCTGGCTGGCGACGAATGCGGCGGCCCGTCCGCCGAGGGCCGCCGCGAATGCGGGCTCGTCGAGGCACCGGGCGACGAACGCCCGCATCTCCCGGCCGTCGGCCACGACCACGGCGGCGTCGGCCCCGCACAGCCGGGCCACCTCGTCCTTGAAGTTCCACGTGTGCGGCCCGAACGAGACGGCGGCGCCGTAGGCGGCCGGCTCGAGCATGTTCTGCCCGCCCCGCTTGCCATCGAGGCTGCCGCCGACGAAGGCGATCGCCGCCGTGCCCCACCACCAGGCCAGCTCACCGGTCGCGTCGACGAGCAGCACCCGGGCCCGCGGGTCGGGTCCGTCGGCCTCGAGCCGGCTGCGGGCCTGCCAGGCGAGGCCGAGCGTGTCGAGCAGTCGCCCGATCTCAGCCGACCGTTCCACGTGCCGCGGCACGATCACGAGCCGCAGGCGCGCGTGAGCCTCCCGGAGGGCGATGAAGGCCTCCGCCGCCAGACGTTCCTCGGGGTCCTGCGTGCTGCCCGCGAGGAACACGACGTCGTCGGCCGCGAACCCGGCCAGCCGCGCGAGCCGCGCGACCTCGGGCGCCGCCCGGTCCCCCTGCACGCCGTCGAACTTGAGCGAGCCGGTGACGACGACCTCGGGAGCGCCGAGAGCCGTGAAGCGGTCGGCGTCGGCCCGGGATCGTGCGACGACGAGCCCCACGCGACCGAGCATGCTGCGGACGAGCGACCGGATGCGGGCGTAGCCGGCGGCACTCCGCTCGCTCATCCGCCCGTTGGCCACGACGACGGGAATCCCACGGCGCCGGGCCCGGGCGAGGAGATTGGGCCACAGTTCCAGTTCACCGAGCACCAGCAGGTCGGGCTGCACCCGGTCGAGCACGCGGTCCACGGCCCACGTGAAGTCGAGCGGGCAGGGGAAGGCCCGGTCCGCGCCGCACCGCTTCACGGCCACCTCGAGGCCCGTCGTGGTGGAACTGGAGACCACGCAGTCGACCGCCCGGCCGGCGACGGCCGCCTGCCGGCCGATCTCGGCGGCGAGCGAACCGAGCAGGTGTGCCTCACCCACGCTCACGCCGTGCAGCCAGATCCGCGCGGCTCCGGCGGGCTTGGCTGTGACCTTCACCCCGCCGGTGAACCGCGTCCACGGCGCGGCGACCGGCCGTCCGCCGGAGAACTTCCGCCAC
The DNA here is from genome assembly GCA_046094745.1 of Planctomycetia bacterium. Classification (GTDB taxonomy): domain Bacteria; phylum Planctomycetota; class Planctomycetia; order Pirellulales; family UBA1268; genus QWPN01. The sequence continues at coordinate 2,342 of JBJTHX010000235.1, read as the reverse complement.
GCGACCCAGGGCATCAGGGCCACGAACGCGACGAGGTAGAGTAAGTCGAGGATCATCGACGGCGAGAGGTCATGGGCGACCCCGACCCAGCGCGACGGTGGACGGCGACGTCACCCCGCCGCCACGCCGCTCGACTTGCCGCAGCAGTTTTTGAACTTCTTGCCGCTGCCGCATGGGCAGGGGTCGTTGCGGCCCACCCGCTGGGCCATGTTGCGGATCGGCTCCGACCGGGCCGGCTCCGCGCCCGCGTTCTCCATGGGGCCCGCCTGGGCGGCCGCCTGGGCCGCGGCCGAGGCGGCCTCGGCGTGGATCGCGGCCGTCTCCTTCCCGGTGCTCCGCAGGGCGTCCTCCTCGACCTGCTCGATGCGGTAGACGATGTCGACGACCCGCTCGTCGATGCCCTTCCACATCAGGTCGAACGTCCGCATGCCCTCCCGCTTGTATTCCACCTTGGGGTCGACCTGGGCGTAGCCCCGCAGGCCGACGCTGCTCCGCAGGTGGTCCATCGCGAGGAGGTGGTCCTTCCACGAGTTGTCGAGGATCTGCAGGAGCACGGCCCGCTCCATCCGCTTCATCTCGTCCCGCGGGTCGTCGCCCCGGGCGTGCCGGCGGCGACTGGCCTCCACGAGCCGAGCCCGCAAGGCGTCGAGGTCGGAGGAGGCGAGGTCCGCCTCGGTGAGGGCCGGATCGAACCGCTCGCGGGCCCATGCCAGCAGGCCCTCGCGGTCGAGCCGGCGCGAGCCGTCGGGCTGCCGGCCGCTGAAGTGGGCCAGGCCCACGAGCACGGGATACTCGATCTCGCGGTGGGCGTAGGACTCGCGGGCCTTGCGGGCGACGAGCGACTTGAAGGCCGCGATGTCGTGGCCGTCCTTCTCGACCGCGGCCAGGTCGGCCTCGTCGAGCCGCACGCCGAACCGCCACTCGGTCCAGCCGCAGGCGGTTCGCAGGCCGAAGTCGGGAGCCAGGAACCGCGCCCCCTCGGCGAGGTCGATCCGGTGGATCGCCTCGCGGGCCCGCTCCTGGAGGAACTCGGCCACGCCGTCACGGCCCACTCGCTTCAGGTCGCGGTCGTTGACGGAGAGCTTCCACCGGGCGTTGGCGAAGGACGCCAGCGCCGCCCAGTTCCACTCCGCCTCCTCCTCGCCCGCCGGCAGGTTCTCGTCCACCGCCTCGAAGATCTGTCCCTCCGACTGCCGCACCGCCTCGTCCACCGCCAACCGCTCCGCCTCGGCAGGGTTCATGCCCCGGAAGTCGGCCGGATCGAGCTCGCAGCCCAGTTGCGCGGCCGCCCAGGAGGCGAACGTCTGGGGCCCGTAGTCCTTGTCGAGGAAGGCGTTGATGTTTTGGTCCACCTGGCGGTCGACCATCTCCAGGATCATCTCCCGCAGATCGGCGTCACCGTCGGTGTGGTCGAGGATCCGCTGCCGGAAGCCGTAGACCCGCTTCCGTTGCTCGTCCATCACCTCGTCGTACTCGAGCAGGTTCTTGCGGACCTCGAAGTTCCGCTCCTCGACCTTCTTCTGGGCGGCCTCGACGCGGCGGGTGACCATCCGGCTCTCGATCGCCTCGCCGTCCTGCATGCCCAGCCGGGTGAGCACGTTCTTCACCCACTCGCCGGCGAAGATCCGCATCAGGTCGTCCTCGAGCGAGAGGAAGAACCGGCTGCTTCCCGGGTCGCCCTGGCGGCCGCAGCGGCCGCGGAGCTGGAGGTCGATGCGGCGGGCCTCGTGCCGCTCGGTGCCGACGATCTGCAGGCCGCCCATGGTGCGGACCTGCTCCCCCTCGACCTTCATGTTCTCGCGGGCCGTGATCTCCGCGACGAGCGCGTCCCACTCCGCGCGGGGCACGTCGAGCCGGGTGGGGTAGGTGTCCTGGAGCTTCGCCCAGGCCATCGTCTCGGCGTTGCCGCCGAGGATGATGTCGGTGCCGCGGCCGGCCATGTTGGTGGCGATCGTCACCGCCCCGAGCCGGCCGGCCTGGGCGATGATCTCGGCCTCCCGCTTGTGGTGCTTGGCGTTCAGCACCTGGTGCTCGATGCCCCGCTTCTCGAGCAGGGCGGAGAGCCGCTCGCTCTTCTCGATCGACACCGTGCCCACGAGCACCGGCAGTCCCTTCCGCTGGACCTCCTTCACCTTCGCCAGCGGGATCGTCTCGGTCTCCCGCGATCCCTTGGGGCGGAACTCGTAGCCGGCTTCCGTCTCGCGATCGATCGTGCCGGTCTTCCAGGTGCCATCCGTCAGGGCGAGCGTGTCGCAGCGGTGGATCCGCTCCACCTCGTCGGCGACGGCGATCCACTTCTCCCGCTCGGTGCGGTAGATGACGTCGGGATGGTTGATCCGCTT
>JBJTHX010000234.1:0-4449 GCA_046094745.1 Planctomycetia bacterium | reverse complement strand
CGTCTGGATCTTCACCGAGACCGGCGACCTCGTCCTCGCGCGGCTCTCGCCGGAGAAATACGCCGAGCTTGGCCGCATGCACCTCCTCGCTCCCCTCGAGCACGGTGCGGTCGTTGGGGGCGTTGGCGAGTTCGCCGGCGCGGCGGTCGTAGTCGGTGAGATAGAGCCGGCCGTCGGCGACGGCCGGCCCCGAGTAGCCGCCCTTCACCGGCACCCGCCACTTCACCGGCAGCCCCTGCTCGGGCAGCGCCGTCACGATGCGGGCCTCGCGCCAGATCGCGTCGCGGCGGGGCCCGAGCCACTGCGGCCAGTCGTCGGCGCGGCAGGGCGGCGCCGCGGCGCATCCGAGCAGGCCGAGCGCGACGAGGGCAAATCGTGTCATCGGTCAGGCCTCCGCGGCCACCGTGAGGTCGGGCAGGTCGGCGTCGACCGGCATGCCGTCGGGCCGCCAGTCGACGATCTCGAGCTCGGCCGACCGCCGGCCGCGGAACTCGTTGATCTTCGGGCGGAAGGCGACGTGGAACGGCTGGCCCGGCGGCGGCAGGTGGGGCAGCCACTCAGCCGAGTTGAAGGCCACGCCCCGCATCTTCGCGCCGTGCTGCACGACCTGCAGCGCCAGCGTCTTGCCACTCGCGCCGATCGCGCGGGCGGGCTCGGCGAGCGTCACCCGCGACGCGCAGAGCAGCGGCCGGCGGTTGCCCTGGCCGAAGGGAGCGAGCTGTTCGAGCTGCTCCACCGCCTCGCGGGAGAGGCCCGCGAGCGAGGTCTCGCCGTCGAGCGTGAGCTGCGGCCGCCGCGCGTCGAGTGGGAGCCGCCGGTCCACCTCGGCCACGAACGCCGCGCGGAAGTCGTCGATCCGCCCGTCCTCGAGCGTCAGGCCCGCCGCCGCCTCGTGGCCGCCGCAGGTGACGAGCAGGGGGCGCCACGACTCGACCGCGGCGTGGACGTCGATCCCCGGCACGCCGCGGACGCTGCCCGTCGCCGGGCAGCCCTCGTGGGCGCCGCGGGCGATCATCACCACCGGCTTGTGCCAGCGGTCGACGAGCCGGCCCGCCACGATGCCGATCACCCCCTTGTGCCAGCCGCGGTCGGCGAGCACGAGGGCCGCGTCGCGGTCAGGGTCGAACTGCTCGCGGGCCTGCTTCGTCGCGGCCAGTTGCAGCGACCGCTCCACGCCCTCGCGATCGGCGTTGCGCTCGTGGAGCCACTCGGCGAGGCTCGCGGCCCGGGCGGCGTCGGCCGTGGCGAGGAGTTCGACGCCGAGGCCCGCGTGGTCCATCCGCCCGGCGGCGTTGAGCCGCGGGCCGATCTTGAAGGCCACGTCCTCGCTATCGAGCCCCTTCTTGTCAGCGATGCCCGTGAGTTCGACGAGCTTGTCGATCCCCGGGCCGCCCTTCTCCCGGAGGCACGGCAGGCCGTGCCGCACGAGGATCCGGTTTTCGCCGACGAGCGGCATGACGTCGGTGATCGTGCCGAGCGCCGCCAGGCCGATCGAGCGGAGCAGCATCTCCCGCAGCCGCGGCGTGACCTGCTTCGCCCCGGCGGCCCGCGTGGCGATCGCCCAGGCGAGCTTGAAGGCCACGGCCGCGCCGCAGAGGTCGCCGAAGGGATACGCCCCGCCGGGCAGCCGCGGGTGGACGATGGCGTCGGCGGCGGGCAATTCCGCGCCGAACTCGTGGTGGTCGGTGACGATGAGACCGATCCCGAGTTCGCGGGCCCGTTCGGCCTCGGCCACGCTGCGGATGCCGCAGTCGACGGTGACGACGAGGTCGGCGCCCTCCTTCGCGAGCGCCTCGAGCGACGCCGACCTGAGGCCGTAGCCTTCCTCGAACCGGTCGGGCACGTACCAGGCGGACTTGGCGTCGAGCGCCTCGAGGCAGCCCACGAGGATCGCGGTGGCGCTCATGCCGTCGGCGTCGTAGTCGCCGTGGACGACGATCTTTCTCCCGGCCCGCGCGGCCGCCAGGATCCGGTCGGCCGCCTCGGGTACGCCGGGCAGAAGTTCAGGATCGTGGAGATCCGCCAGTGTCCCGGACAAAAAGGCCTTCACGGCGGCGGCGTTGGTGACGCCGCGGGCCACGAGGAGCGCCGCCATCACGGCGGGCACGTGGGCCGACCGCTCGAGGGCCGCCACCGCCGCGGGATCGTGGATGCGGATCCGCCAGCGCTTCGGCATGCCCGGGACTCCTCCTGCCCCGGCATTGCTCGTCCCCGGCCGGCGCGACGCGAACAGTATAGAGGCCGCCGCGGCGCCCCCGAAACCGGCTATAGTGGCGGCCCGACCCGCTCTCCGGAGGCCCGCATGTCGACCGCCGACGTTCCGCTCCCCGTGCTGCCGAAGAAGCCGAAGCGCGAGACCGTGCCCGAGAGCACCGTGCTCTGCGAGCACTGCACCGCGAAGTGCTGCCGCTACTTCGCGCTGCCGCTCGAGACGCCGACGACCCGCGAGGAGTTCGAGTACATCCGCTGGTTCCTGCTCCACGACCACGCCACCGTGTTCACCGAGGACGGCGACTGGTACGTCTGCGTGCACACCGAGTGCAAGCACCTCCAGGCCGACCACCGCTGCGGCATCTACGAGACCCGGCCGCAGATCTGCCGCGAGTACACGACGAAGGAGTGCGAGTACGAGGACGACTGGGTCTACGACCAGTACTTCGAGACCGCCGAGCAGGTCGAGGAGTACATGGACGCCGTGCTCGGGCCCGGCGGCATGAACGTGGGGGACGGCCGCCGGAGAAAGAACCGGCGGAAGTCGATCCGTGGGCCGAAGCCGCCGCTGCTCCCCATCGTCTGACGCCGTCCGCCGCGCCATGATCGAACCCCGCACGCTCAAGGGCTTCCGCGACCACCTGCCGGCGCAGGCGCTCGCGCGGGAGCGGGTGCTCGACGTGGCCCGCCGCGTCTACCGCTCCTACGGCTTCGCGCCGATCGACACGCCGGCGCTGGAATACCTCGAGATCCTCACCGGCAAGGGGAGCGAGGAGACCGACAAGCAGCTCTACCGCTTCACCGACCACGGCGGCCGCGACGTGGGGATGCGGTTCGACCTCACCGTGCCCTTCGCCCGGTTCGCGGCCCAGCACGTCCACGACCTCGGCCTGCCCTTCAAGCGCTACCACATGGCGACCGTGTGGCGCGGCGAGAACACGCAGCGCGGCCGCTACCGCGAGTTCATGCAGTGCGACTTCGACACGATCGGCACCACGAGCCCGGTGTCCGACCTGGAGATGGTGCTCGTCGTCCACGACCTGTTCGCGGCGATCGGCGTGGAGCGGTTCACGATCCGGCTCAACGACCGCCGCGTGCTCGCGGGGGTGCTCGCGCGGCTGGGCCTCGCCGACCGCGCGACCACGGTGCTGCGGAGCCTCGACAAGCTCGGCAAGGCGACGCCGGAGGCAGTGGCGGGCGAGCTCGCAGGGCAGGGGGTGGCGGCCGACGCGGTGGCGGCGCTCCTCGAGATGGCTGGCCTCACGGGGTCGGCCGACGCGGTGCTCCGGCGGCTCGAGGCGCTCGTGGGCGACGCCGAGGCGGGCCGCGCCGGCGTGGCGGCGCTCCGCGAGATCGGCGCGGGCGCCGCGGCGGCGGGCGTGCCGGCCAACCGACTCGCGATCGATCCCTCGATCGCCCGCGGCCTCGACTACTACACCGGCATCGTGCTCGAGACCTTCCTCGACGACCTCCCCGCGCTCGGCAGCGTCTGCTCAGGCGGCCGCTACGACAACCTCGCGGGACTCTACACGAAGCAGCCGCTGCCGGGCGTCGGCGCGTCGCTGGGGATCGACCGGCTGCTCGCGGGCCTCGAGGAGTTGCGCGGTGCCGCCACCGTCGAGACGCCGGCCGACGTGTTCCTTGTGCACTTCGACGCCGCCCGGCTCGGCGACTACCTGCGGATCGGGTCGGCCCTGCGGGCTGTCGGGCTCGCGGTGGAGTTCTTCCCGGAGCCCAAGAAGGTCGGGCAGCAGCTCAAGCTCGCGGCCAAGCGGGGCGTGCCGGCGGCGCTCGTGATCGGCGGCGACGAGTTCACGGCCGGCACGGCGCAGTTCAAGGACATGGCCGCCCAGGCCGCCACGACGATCGACTGGCATGGCGACCTGCACGTGCTCGTGGACGCCGTGCGGTCGCTCGTGGCGACGATCCGCCACCGCCAGCCGGGCTGAGCGTGTCGCGTAGCCCGGTCGCCTCGCGAGCGGAAGCGAGCCGGACTCCGGTTGCGAGGCAACCGGGCCACGGGATCCGGCCCGACGTCAGTGATTCAGTGAATACAACAGCACGTTGAGGGCGATCTTCTCGGCGTCCTCGCGGCCGTAGCCCGCGCATTCCATCGAGTTGGCGCGCTCGAGCGCGCACGACAGGTCGGAGGGGGAGAAGATCACCGCCCAGCGGTCCCCGAGCCGGATGCCATCGAGCTTCGGCGGCATCCGCCGCTTCCGCACCGCGAGCGGGCCG
>JBJTHX010000233.1:0-3493 GCA_046094745.1 Planctomycetia bacterium | reverse complement strand
AGCGTCCGGGCGACGGTCAGCCCCGCCGAGCCGTTCAACGACCACGAGCCGGTCGACAGTTCCGCGGCCGCGATCTCGGCCCAGGGCCTCCTGCGGCTCGGCCGCTGGCTCGAGCGGCAGGGGGCGGCCGACGCGGGGCGGCGCTATTTCGCGGCGGGGCTGACCGTCGCCCGGACGCTGTTCGCGGAGCCGTACCTGAGCCCCGACCCGGCCCACGAGGGCCTGCTGCTACATGCCGTCTACCACCGGCCCAACGGCTGGGACCACGTGCCGGCCGGCCGCAAGGTGCCCTGCGGCGAGGCGGCGATGTGGGGCGACTATCACCTCCGCGAACTCGCGCTCTATCTTCTCCGGCTTGCCGGCGGCGGGCCGTACCTGACGTTCTTCGCCTGACCGCCCGGCCACCCCGCCGCGAGGATGCCGCCGCCATGCACGTGCCCCGCATCGCCCGTTTCCGCACCGTGGCCGACCTGCGGGCCCACTGCGCCGCACTGGGCGCGCCGATCCCGTTCGACGACGAGCCGCTCTCGGCGGCGGCGGGCTCGCCGCTGGCGGCACCGATCCGGATCGGCGACCGCACGGTGGGCAACCGATGGTGCATCCATCCGATGGAGGGCTGGGACGCGACGGCAGACGGCCGGCCCACCGACATCCTCCTCCGCCGCTGGCGGAACTTCGGCACGAGCGGCGCGAAGTTCATCTGGGGCGGCGAGGCCGTGGCCGTGGTCGCCGAGGGGCGGGCCAACCCCAACCAGCTCTGCGCCCCCGCCTGCGGCCGCGAGGGTTTTTCCGCGCTCCTGGAGGCGGCCCGCGTCGCCCACCGCGAGGCGCATGGCACGACGGAAGACTTCCTCGTGGCCCTGCAGCTGACCCACTCGGGCCGGTTCTCGAAGCCCACGGCCGCGGGCTTTCGCCCCCGGATCGCCTACCACCATCCCGTGCTCGACGGCAAGCACAAGGTCGACCCGCACGACGCCGCGGCGGTGGGCTTCGACATGGTGGACGTGAAGGCCTGCCACGGCTACCTGCTGCACGAGTTCCTCTCTGCGCGACGGCGGCCGGGGAAGTATGGCGGCGACTTCGACGGGCGGACTCACCTGTTGCGCACGATCATCGGCCGGATCAGGAGCGAGCTGCCGGGCCTGCCGGTCTGCGTGCGGCTCTCGCTCTTCGACGTGGTGCCCTGGCACAAGGTGGGCGACCACGGCGAGCCGTTTCCGTTCGCCGGTTCGCTGCCCTACGACTGCGGCTTCGGCGTCGACACCTCCGACCCCACGCGGATGGACCTCGCCGAGCCGATCCGGCTGCTGGAGATCCTCCGCGACGAGGGCGTCGCCACGGTGAACCTGTCGGCCGGATCCCCCTACACGGTGCCGCACATCCAGCGGCCGGCGGCGGATAGCCGTCGGAGGATCCGCTGGTGGGCGTGTGGCGGCAGATCGAGGCCGCGGGGCGGGCGAAGGCCGCCGTGCCCGACCTCGTCATGGTGGGTTCCGGCTACACGTACCTGCAGGACTACATCGTCCACGCCGCCCAGGCCGCCGTGCGGCAGGGGCTCGTCGACATCGTGGGGCTGGGGCGGATGGTGCTCTCGTATCCCGAGCTGCCGGCCGATTCCCTGGCGGGTCGGCCGCTGGTCCGCGGTCGGATCTGCCGCACGTTCAGCGACTGCACCACGGCGCCCCGCAATGGCATGCGGAGCGGCTGCTATCCGCTCGACGACTCTTACAAGCGGCTCGAGCCCGAGGCGTCGCGGATGAAGGCGATCAAGGCCGCGGCCGGCGACGGCTGACGCGGCTCCTCGGACCTGGCGGCCCTCTGCCCGGCTCGAGCGGCAGGCACGCGTTACGGCCGCAACCAGTCCTCGACCAAGAGCCCCGGGATCCGCTCGTAGTGCTTCCGGTTGCCCGTGACCAGGGTCGCCCCGCGGCTCAAGGCGATCGCCGCGATCAGCAGGTCCGCATGGGCCAGGGTTCGTCCGATGTTCGTCAGCCGCGCTTTGAGTTCGCCGCAGAGTCGCGCGCTGGCGAGATCGGACGCGATCACCGGCAGCGTGTTCAGGAACCGGACGACGACCGCAGCGTTGTTCTCGGGCTGCGCGGACCTCGCGGCCCCGTAGAAGAGTTCCGCGGCAGTGACCCAGGTGGTGGCGACGTCGGCTGTCTCCGACGCCCGCCGGGCCAGCACCTCGGTGCGACCGCGGAGGATGCCGATGCACGTGTCGGAGTCGAGCAGTTTCACAGGTCGACGGTGCGGCCCGTGGTGCGGGCGGCGTAGAGCGCGGCGACCTCATCCTCGAACGTCGCTTCGGTCGCCCAGCCACCGGCCAGCGCCCGCCAGGCGGAGACCTGACGGGCGGCCCGTTCCTCCGCCGTTTCGGCCGCGGCGAGTCCGCCTTCGATGAGAACCAGGGCCTCCTGGTTCAGGCTGCGGCGCTCCCGGGTCGCGGCGGCCCGCAGTCGGGCGAGCAACGATTCGGGGACGTCCTTCAGCGTGATTGACGGCATCGAAAAACCTCGTGGTTCCATTATGGTGCGGAAACGCAACCAGTCAAGGCAGGCTAGGCTTGGCCCATGGAAGCGGCCCTGTCGGCGGCGTGGCGGTGGTGGCTCGTGCTCTGGCCGCACGTGCTCACGGGCAGTGTGCTCGTGATCAACGTCCTCGCCTCCGCCCACGCGATCCTCGTCAAGCGCGACACGCGGAGCACGATCGGCTGGGTGGGCCTGATCTGGCTCTCGCCCGTCTTCGGCGCGATCGCCTACGCCGTGCTCGGCGTCAACCGGATCCGCTCCCGGGCCACCCAGCTCTGGGCGGGCCAGGCCCGGATCCTCCACGAGATGCGCGGGGCCGTGCCGGCCCCGGCCCGGCTCGAGGCGGCGCTGGGGGCGGAGGGCAGCCCGCTGCGGTCGCTCGCCACCCTCGTCGGCGAGGTCACCGACCGGCCGCTCGTCGACGGCAACCAGATCGAACCGCTCACCGGCGGCGACGAGGCCTATCCGCGGATGCTCGAGGCCATCGACCGGGCCCGCCGCAGCGTCGGCCTGGCCTCCTACATCTTCGACAACGACCCCACCGGGCGGATCTTCGCCGATGCGCTCGCCCGGGCGGCGGCTCGCGGCGTCGAGGTTCGCGTGCTCATCGACGGGATCGGCGCATCCTCCACGTTCCCGTCGATCGTCGGCGTGCTCGCCCGCAAGGGCGTCCGCGTGGAGCGGTTCCTGCCGACGGGCGTGCCGTTCTACTTTCCCTACGCCAACCTGCGGAACCATCGCAAGATCATGGTCGTCGACGGCGCGGCCGGTTTCACCGGGGGCCTCAATATCCGCGACGGCTGCTGGCTGGCGCACGAGCCGCGGCACCCGGGCCGCCACACGCACGTCGCCCTCCGCGGTCCGATCGTCGCCCAGTTGCTCGAGGGGTTCACGGAGGACTGGGCGTTCGCGGCCGGCGAGACGCTCGGCGGAGCCGCCTGGGAGCCCGACCTCGCCCCCGC
>JBJTHX010000232.1:0-2992 GCA_046094745.1 Planctomycetia bacterium | reverse complement strand
GCATCGGCGATCACCGACGCGAAGTTCAAACGCCACGAGCTCTACGTGTTCACCGATTGCTCCCGCGGCGCCTGGGACAACGCGGCGCCGCTCGAATCGCTCAAGGCTGCCGACGCCCCGTCCTCGCTCTTCGTCGACGTGGGTGCGGCGGCGACGCAGAACTTCGCGTCGGTGGTCAAGAGCCGCACGGCATCGGCGATCACCGCGGGAAGCGCCACCGCCGGCGTCGCCGCCGTGAGCTTCTCCATCCGGGCAACGGCGGCGGCCTCCGTGGGGGAAAAGGCGGCTGGCCCGCCGGCGGTGTCGAGCACGGCCACCTGGCTCGACGGCGGCAGCTTGCCGAACAGCACCTTGGCCATCGCCTTGGCCTGGTCGAGCCGCGTGCGATTCGCCTCGCGGAGCATCATCCGCGGGGCCGTGTCGAAGACGAACACGGCCGTCACCTCACCCTCACCATCGGCGAGCCAGTTGGCGCCGCGCAGCACCGGCCGCGCCAGCGCGAGGGACAGCAGCACGAGCGCCGCCATCCGCAGGAGCAGCAGCAGGATGTGGTTGAGCCGCAGCCGCCGCCGGGTGGCCACCGCCTTCTCCCGCAGGAACCGCAGGGCGGGAAAGTCGTGCGGCACGGGCTTGCGGCGCATGATCATGTGCAGCACGACCGGCACGGCGACGAGCGCCGCCCCGCCCAGCAGCAGCGGCGTGAAAAACGTCAGGCCCATGCTCAAAACCTGTTTCGCCGGCTGATCAGGTATTCCATCAGCGCCTTGTCGAACTGCATGCTCGTGTCGATGGGCACGTAGTCGATGCCCGCCTGGAAGCAGCTCCGCCGGTAATCCTCGCGGAAGGCCGCGACGCTCGCCACGTAGGCCTGGCGGGCGGCGTCGGCGTCGATGACGAGCCGATCCCGCGACTCGGGCTCCGTCAGCTCGACCATGCCCTCGAACGGGAACCGCACCTCGGCCTCATCGAGCACATGGAACAGGATCACGTCGTGCCCGCGGTGCCGCAGCCGCAGGAGGGCGTCGCGGATGGGCGCCGGGTCGGCGAGCAGGTCGCTGAACACCATCACGAGCGAGCGGTGCCGGAGCATGGCCGCCACCTGCACGAGGCTGCGGGCGATGTCGGTCTTCCCGGACGGCTTCACCTTGGCGAGCACCGAGAGCACCTGGGCGATCTGCGACCGCCGCGACCGCGCCGGCAGCGAGGCATGCAGCCGGTCGTCGAAGACCATCAACCCGCAGGGGTCCTGCTGGTGGATCATCAGCCAGCAGAGGGCGGCGGCCAGCGAGATCGAGTAGTCGAGCTTCGAGAGTTGTTGGCGGTAGGTGTAGGCCATCGAGGCGCTCGTGTCGACCACGAGGTAGCCCGTGATGTTGGTCTCGGCCTCGAACTTCTTGATGTAGTGCTTGTCGGTCTTCGCGTAGACGAGCCAGTCGATGTCCTTGGGGTCGTCGCCGGGCGCGTACTTGCGATGCTCGCTGAACTCGACGGAGAAGCCCTGGTACGGGCTGGCGTGGAGGCCCTGGAGAAATCCTTTGACGATGAACTGGGCGCGGAGGTCCAGCCGTGCGATCTGCCGCACGACCTCCGGCTTCAGGTATTCCTCGACGGCGCGGGGCATGCTGTGCGGCGGGGCGCTCGCCCCGCCCCTCGACCCCTCACTTGACGAGCTTGGGGATCTCCGGCTCGGGTGTCTCGCGCACGAGCCGCTCGATGAGCGACTCGCTCGTGAGCCCCTCGGCCTGGGCCTGGAAGTTGGTGGCGATCCGATGCCGCAAGACCGGCACGGCGATCCGGCGGACGTCGTCGAGCGACACGCTGAAGCGGCCGTCCATCGCGGCCATCGCCTTGCCGCCCTGGATGAGGAACTGGCCGGCCCGGGGACCGGCCCCCCAGTCGACGAGCTCGGCCACGTAGGGCGGAGCCTGGGGATCCTTGGGCCGCGTGGCCCGCACGAGGCGGGCGACGTACTTCACCACGTATTCGCTGACGGCCACGCTGCCCACGAGCTTCTGGATGTTGACGATCGCCCGGCCCGAGAGCACCTTGCGGACCTCCGGCTTCTCGGCGCGGGTCGTCGCCATGAGGATCTGCTCCTCCTCGCTGGCGGAGGGGTAGCCCACCTTGATGTTGAACATGAACCGGTCGAGCTGGGCCTCGGGCAGCGGGTAGGTGCCCTCCTGCTCGATCGGGTTCTGGGTCGCGATCGTGAAGAAGGGGTCGGGCAGCGAGTAGGTCTCCTGCCCCACGGAAACCTCCCGCTCCTGCATCGCCTGGAGCAGGGCCGCCTGGGTCTTGGGGGGCGTGCGGTTGATCTCGTCGGCCAGGAGGATGTTCGTGAAGATCGGCCCCTCCACGAAGCGGAACCGCCGCCGGCCGGCCTCGTCCTCCTCCAGCACGTTGGTGCCGGTGATGTCGGAGGGCATCAGGTCGGGCGTGAACTGCACCCGCTTGAAGCCGACATCGAGGATCCGCGCCAGCGTCGAGACCATGAGCGTCTTGGCCAGGCCGGGCACGCCCTCGAGCAGGCAGTGTCCGCGGGTGAAGATGGCCGCGAAGAGCTGCTCGATCACGTCGTCCTGCCCGACGATCACCTTCTGCAGTTCCTCCTGCATCAGCCGCCGGTGCTGCGCGAACTCCTGGAGGACGTCGTCGAGCGTCTTCGTGCGGGGACCGGTGGACACGGGCGATCCTTGGGCTGGGGACGGGGGCGGCCGGAAACATCAGTATCGACTGCCCACGGCGCAGCGGCAATCGGCGGCCACGGTGGTCGCCTACCGCAGCCGCCCGGCTGCCGCCGCGCGGGGCAACGTGGTACGATTGGGCAAGGTGTGCCTCCGCCCCGCCCGTCGAGATCGGCCGTGCGCCCCCCAAGACCCAGGCGGCCCTGCTCCAGGCGATGCAGGAGCGGGAGGTTTCCGTGGGGCAGGAGACCTACTCGCTGCCCGACCCCTTCTTCACGATCGCGACCCAGAACCCGATCGAGCAGGAG
>JBJTHX010000231.1:0-3621 GCA_046094745.1 Planctomycetia bacterium | reverse complement strand
CTCGACCACGGGCTTCGTGTGCCAGTGGTCGGGCGTGGCGACGTGGATCACGTCCACGTCCTTCCGCTCCAGCACCTTGCGGTAGTCGTCGAACACGGCGGCCTTGCCGCCGGCGAACTTGTGGTTCACCTCGTCGCGGCGGCCGGCATCCACGTCGGCGATGGCCACGACGTCGATCCACTTTTTCGCGGCGTTGAGGTTGGCCTGCGAGATGCTGCCGGCGCCGATCAGGCCGAGGGCGATGCGGTCGGAGGGGGAGCGGGTCTCGGCGGCAAGCGTCCGTGGATGCCATGCGAAATACGGGGCGGCGACGGCGGCGGCGCTGCCGGCGAGGAAGGTGCGGCGGGACGCGGTGAGGCGGGGCATGGCGGAACTGCTGCGGGGCCGGATGGATCGGATACGGCCGAGAAGTCTACCGTACCGCTCCCGCCCGCTGTAGCGGTGGTCTCCGACCGCCGGATGGTGTCTGCCCGCCCGGGCAACCATGGGTCTTCTCGACCATCCGGCATCGCCACAGGGCTACCGCGCGAGGGCCGCGTGCAGCACCTGCACGGGGTGCAGGGCGGTGCGGCCGGTGCCGTCGGCGATCTGGTGGCGGCAGCTCGTGCCCGGGGCGGCGACGATCGTGTCGGCCGCCGCGGCGCGGACCGCGGGAAAGAGCACCAGTTCCCCGATCCACATCGAGACGTCGAAGTGCTCCCGCTCGTAGCCGAACGAACCGGCCATGCCGCAGCAGCCGCTGGGGATCACCTCGACCGCGTAGTTCCGCGGCAGGCGGAGGATCGCGGCCGAGCACTCGACCGAGGCCAGGGCCTTCTGGTGGCAGTGGCCGTGGAGCTTCACCGTGCGGGATGCGTCCGTGAAGGCGGCCGCCTCGATCCGGCCGGCGGCCGCCGCGCGGGCCCCACACACGTCGCTCCTGAGCGCCCCCGAGGCGAGCCCCCGGGCCGCGGGAGCGAGCGGCTCGCGGACGAGGTCGGGATACTCGTCGCGAAAGCCGAGGATCGCGGAGGGCTCGATGCCCACCAGCGGCGCATCGTCGGTGACGACTGGGTCGAGGAATTCGACGTTCCGCTCGGCGAGATCGCGGGCCTCCCGCAGGAGCCCCTTCGAGATCTGCGCGCGGCCGCTGTCGACGTGCCGAGGGATCACGACCTCCCAGCCGAGGGCCTCGAGCAGTTCGATCGCCGCGATGCCCACGGGCACATCGAGGAGATCGGTGAACTCGTCGCAGAACACGTGCACGCGGCCGCGCGGGGCCGCGCCGCAGGCCGGACGGCGGCGGTGCCAGGCGGAGAGCGTGGTGCCGTGCAGCCGCGGCAGCGACCGCCCCGGCGCGAAGCCCAGGAACCGCTTGACGAGCCCCGCCAGACCCGGCGCGGTGACGGCGTGGTTGTAGAGCCACGGAGCGAGCATCGCCCGCCGCATCGCGGCCGCCGAGCCGGCGATCAGGCGGCTGCGCCGCGGCACGCCCTCCGCGTCGTGCCGGTGCTGCTCCCACTCGGCCTTGAGCCGGGCCATGTCGACGTTCGAGGGACACTCGCTCTTGCAGGCCTTGCAGGACAGGCAGAGATCCATGACGGCCGCCAGCCGCGGGTCGGTCCAGGGATCGGCCGCGCCGTGGCCCCCCTCGAGGGCCTGCCGGAGGACGTTGGCCCGCGCCCGCGTCGTGTGTTCCTCGTCCCGGGTGGCCATGTAACTGGGGCACATCGTCCCGCCGGCGGGCGGCGGCTTGCGGCACTGGCCGACCCCCGAGCACTTCTCCGCGGCCCGGAGCACGCCGCCGGTGTCGGCGAAGCGGAACACCGTGTCGTGCCGCGGCGGCGGCTCGCCCGGCACGATCCGCAGGGAGGTGTCCATCGGCGGCGTGTCGATGATCTTGCCGGGATTGAAGATCCCCTGCGGGTCGAAGGCCCGCTTGACGCGAACCAGCAGCGCATAGCAGGCGTCGCCCACCATCGTGCGGATGAACTCGCCCCGTAGTCGGCCGTCGCCGTGCTCGCCGCTCAAGGAGCCGCGGTACCGCTTCACGAGCGCGGCCACGTCGGTGGCGACGTCGCGGAACATCCGCAGGCCCGCCGGTGTCCGCAGGTCGAACAGCGGCCGCAGATGGAGCTCTCCCGCGCCGGCATGGGCGTAGTGCACGCTCTCGATGCCGTACTTCTCCGCCAGGAGCCGGTCGAAGTCGGCGATGTAGGCCGGCAGGTCGGCGACGGCCACGGCCGTGTCCTCGACGATCTCGCGGGGCTTCTTGTCGTCGGGCACGTTGTTGAGCAGCCCCTGGCCGGACCGCCGCAGTTCCCACACCTTCTGGGCATCGGCACCGAACAGCGTCGGGTAGGCGTAGCCGATGCCGGCCGCGCGGAGTTCCGCGGCGAGGGCGTCGAGCCGCTTGGCGAGCACGGCCTCGTCGGAATGCCGCAGCTCGACCACGAGGATGGCCCCCGGATCGCCGACCACGAACGCGCGGTTCCTGGCCTGCTCCCGATTCTCCTTCGTGCAGTCGAGGATCGGCTTGTCGATGAGTTCGCAGCCGGTGGCCTTCTCGTCTGCCGGCCGATCGGGCCGCATCACGATCACGGTGCCTCGCAGGGCCTCGTCCACCGTGTGGCAGTGGATGCACAGGAGCGCCCCCGGCGGCGGCAGGGGGATCACGTTCAGTTCGTACTCGACACCGAAAAAGAGCGTCCCTTCGGAGCCGGCGATGAGGCGGCAGAAGTTGAAGGGGCTGTCGCTCGCCGGATCGAAGCAGGCGGCGTCCATGAGGGCGTCGAGCGCGTAGCCGGTGTTCCGCCGGGTGACCTCGGGCCGCGGGAACGAGTCGCGGATGAGCTGCCGATTGGCCTGGTCGCCGAGCAGGCCGCGGATCTCGCGATAGATCCGTGTCTCGAGCGTGTCGGGGCCGGCGCACTTGGCGGCGAACTCGTCGGCCGTGAGCGGGCCGAACGTGACCTCGGAGCCATCGGCCAGGAAGCCGCGGACGGAGACCACGTGGTCGCGGGTCGTGCCCCAGGCGATCGAGTTGGCCCCGCAGGAGTTGTTGCCCACCATGCCGCCGATCATCGCCCAGCCGGCGGTGGAGGTCTCGGGCGGAAAGAACAGGCCGTGGCCGGCGAGGAACCGGTTGAGCTCGTTGCGGACAACGCCCGGCTGGACGCGAATGCGGCGCGCCTGGGCGTCGAGGGCCAGGACCCGGTTCAAGTGCCGGCCGGCATCGACCACGATCCCGCCGCCCACGACCTGGCCGGCGAGCGACGTGCCCGCGGCCCGGGGGACGATCCCGACGCGGTGCCGGGCGGCGAAGAGGATCAGTTCCCAGACGTCGGCCTCGGTCTCGGGCAGGGCGACGGCCAGCGGCCGCTCCTGGTATTCCGAGGCGTCGGTGGCATAGATCGTGCGGGCGACGTCGTCGCGGAGGAGTTTTCCCCGGAGCCGCGCGGCGAGGTCGCCGAGGGGCGGGGTGGACGGCGGGCTGGCGGTGGCGGTGGACATCACGACTATCATCGCTGAAACGAGCCGATCATCCACCGGGCCACGACCGGCCACGGGCAGGCGTCGCGGTCGAGGCCGAAGGCGGCGGCCTGCTCCGCCGCCGGTGGCATGCGGGCGTGGATCGCGAGG